>NZ_JBYTBK010000003.1:0-240422 GCF_058789115.1 Pseudomonas sp. FW300-N1A1
CCTGATGAAAAACCAGAGCGAATACCACCCAAACTCAGTTATTGGAGCTTCCCCTCAAACATAGAATCTCCCACAGGCTTGCGCAAAACCTGATGTGGGAGCGGGCTTGCAGCTTAAGGCTTGAAGCTTACAGCTGCCCTTATTCGATAAAAGTCACGACGCCGCCCGCCAGGGATTTGACCCGGGCCAGGGATTCGACGCGGTAGCCTTGCGAGTCCAGTTCGGCGCGGCCGCCCTGGAACGACTTCTCGATCACGATCCCCAGGCCTGCCACGGTGGCGCCGGCCTGCTTGATGATCGAGATCAGCGCTTGCGAGGCCTTACCGTTGGCCAGGAAGTCGTCGATGATCAGCACGCGGTCGCTGCTGGTCAGGTGGCGTGGGGAGATTGCCACGGTGCTTTCGGTCTGCTTGGTGAACGAGTACACGGTCGCCGACAGCAGGTTTTCAGTCAGGGTCAGGGACTGGTGCTTGCGGGCGAAGATCACCGGAACGCCCAGGTTCAGGCCGGTCATGATCGCCGGTGCAATGCCCGAGGCTTCGATAGTGACGATCTTGGTGATGCCCGAGTCCTTGAACAGCGCGGCGAATTCGTCGCCGATCAGCTTCATCAGGGCCGGGTCGATCTGGTGGTTCAGAAAGGCGTCGACTTTCAGGACCTGGTCGGAAAGCACGATGCCTTCTTCGCGAATTTTCTTGTGCAGTGCTTCCATGAAGCTTCCTCTGATGGCGCTACATGCGCCTAAGCTCAATTAAAAAGTGGTCGGTTAAAAAGTAGTCAATTCTAGCGCTTTAACATCGCGCGTATATCCGCCAATGCGCTATTGCCACGCACGGCTTTCACTTCGGTCGGGGTATCGTCGTTGCCTTCCCAGGCCAGGTCGTCCGGCGGCAGCTCATCGAGAAAACGGCTCGGGGAGCAGTCGATGATCTCGCCGTACTGTTTGCGCTTGGCGGCAAAGGTAAAGGCCAGGGTCTGGCGCGCGCGGGTGATCCCGACATAGGCCAGGCGGCGTTCTTCCTCGATGGTGTCGGCTTCGATGCTGGAGCGGTGGGGAAGGATTTCCTCTTCCATGCCCATGATGAACACGTAGGGGAACTCCAGGCCCTTGGAGGCATGCAGGGTCATCATCTGCACGCCCTCGGCGCCGTCTTCCTCTTCCTGCTGGCGCTCGAGCATGTCGCGCAGCACCAGTTTGCCGATCGCGTCTTCGACGGTCATTTCACCGTCTTCGTCTTTCTCCAGGGTGTTTTTCAACGCCTCGATCAGGAACCAGACGTTACCCATGCGGTAGTCGGCGGCCTTGTCGCTGGAGCTATTGGTGCGCAGCCAGTTTTCATAGTCGATGTCCATGACCATGCTGCGCAGGGCCGAGATCGGGTCTTCGCCGGCGCACTGCTCGCGCACCTTGTCCATGAAGCGCTTGAAGCGCGCCAGGCGGTCGGTGAAGCGGCTGTCCAGGTGTTCGCCCAGGCCGATTTCGTCGGTGGCGGCGTACATCGAGACCTTGCGTTCGGTGGCGTAGTTGCCGAGCTTTTCCAGGGTGGTCGAACCGATTTCCCGGCGCGGGACGTTGATCACCCGCAGGAAGGCGTTGTCGTCATCCGGGTTCACGATCAGCCGGAAGTAGGCCATCAGGTCTTTGACTTCCTGGCGCCCGAAGAAGCTGTTGCCACCCGACAGGCGATAGGGCACCTGGTGGTGTTGCAGCTTCAGCTCGATCAGCTTGGCCTGGTAGTTGCCGCGGTAGAGGATCGCGAAATCGCTGTACGGGCGGTCGGTGCGCAGGTGCAGGCTGAGGATTTCCACGGCCACGCGCTCGGCTTCGGCGTCTTCGTTGCGGCAGCGGATGACGCGGATTTCGTCACCATGGCCCATCTCGCTCCACAGTTGTTTTTCAAACTCGTGGGGGTTGTTAGAGATCAGCACGTTGGCGCAACGGAGGATACGGCTGGTGGAGCGGTAGTTTTGCTCCAGCATCACCACCTTCAAGGACGGGTAGTCGTCCTTGAGCAGCATCAGGTTTTCCGGGCGGGCGCCACGCCAGGCGTAGATCGACTGGTCGTCGTCACCGACCACGGTGAATTGGTTGCGTATGCCGATCAGCAGTTTCACCAGCAAATACTGGCTGGCGTTGGTGTCCTGGTATTCGTCCACCAGCAGGTAGCGGACCTTGTTCTGCCACTTTTCGAGGATGTCGGCGTGTTCCTGGAACAGCTTCACTGGCAGCAGGATCAGGTCGTCGAAGTCCACCGCGTTGAACGCCTTGAGCGTGCGCTGGTAGTGGGTGTAGACGATGGCGGCGGTTTGCTCCTTGGGATTGCGGGCGTTTTCCAGCGCCTCGGGCGGCAGGATCAGGTCGTTCTTCCAGGCGCCGATCATGTTCTTGATCTCGTCGACGCCGTCGTCGCCCGAGTATTCCTTCTGCATGATGTCGGTCATCAGGGCTTTGACGTCGGTCTCGTCGAAAATCGAGAAACCGGGCTTGTAGCCCAGGCGCACATGCTCCTTGCGGATGATGTTCAGTCCCAGGTTGTGGAAGGTGCAGACCGTCAGGCCGCGCCCTTCGCCACCCTTGAGCAACGTGCCGACCCGCTCCTTCATCTCGCGCGCGGCCTTGTTGGTAAAGGTCATGGCGACGATGTACTGGGCACGAATGCCGCAGCTCTGGATCAGGTGGGCAATTTTGCGGGTGATCACGCTGGTCTTGCCGGAGCCTGCACCGGCGAGCACCAAAAGAGGGCCGCCGACGTAGCTCACGGCTTCTTGCTGCCGGGGATTGAGTCGGGACATGACGGAAAAATGGGTCGATTACGAAAAGGGCGGGCATTTTAACAGGATGCACGGATTCTGCCGCCTCTCTCCGACTTGTGACGTACCACGCGATCTAAATTTGCCGGTTTTGTTACTTTCGCGCAGGATGCGTGCTGAATTTGCGTCTAATGTTCGATTTAGAGCGGTACAACACAGTGTTTGATAATCAATACCATTTGCTCCTGATTATCTGCGCGTCATAATGCCCGCCGCCAACATCTTTTGCAGAGTCTAGGGAGCTAGCTTGTCTACGCCTGTCGAACCCTTGCGTTTGCTGCTACTGGCACCAGAGCCAGCGTGGGCAGCGTTGTTGCGCGAGTGTCTGGTTCCCATGGGGAGCTCGGCTGTGCTGATCAGTGCACCGACCTGGGAGTCGGTGAGCAGCCTATTCACCGAAGGCCACAGTGCGGTGCTGCTGACGGTTCCACCCCTGCAACCGGAGCCGGGCCGGTGCAGCCTGCCGACGGTATTGTTGCTTGAACATGAACCGTCCCCGCCACCGGTTGGTGTCAGTGACTGGCTGGTGCGCGATGTCCTGGATGCCGATACCTTGCGTCGCTGCTTGCGCCACGTGCGAGAGCGCGGGGTGCTGGAAAGCACCCTGCAGCGTCTGGCCGAGCAGGACCCGCTGACCGGTATCGCCAACCGCCAGGGGTTTCAGACCCTGCTGGCGGCACGCCTGGCGGAAAACGAAGGCCGTGGCCTGGCGTTGGGGCACCTGGACCTCGACAACTTTCGTCATGCCAACGACGCCCTTGGCCATCAGGCCGGTGACCGGTTGATCCTGCAGGTGGTCTCGCGGCTCAAGAGCCAGCTTGAGGCCGGCGATCAACTGGCACGCCTGGGCAGCGATGAATTTGCCTTGCTCATCGACACCCGTCGCGCGCCGCAACGCGCCGAATGGATGGCCGAGCGCATCACCGAAGCCTTGTCCGAGCCCTACTGGGTGGACGGTGAAAGCCTGTTGATCGGCTCCAGCCTGGGGATTGCCCATGCCCGGGCCCAGGCCGGTGCCGACCCACTGATGTGGCACGCACACATTGCGATGCAGCAGGCCAAGAGTACCCAGGGCTGTACCTTTCATATCTTCAACGAACGTATCAACCGCAACGCCCGCAGCATGGCTGACCTGGAAAGCGAACTGCGCCGCGCCTTGCGTCGCGATGAACTGGAGCTGCACTACCAGCCGCGATTGAACCTGGATGACGGGCAGATTGTCGGCCTCGAAGCCCTGGTGCGCTGGCGGCATGCCGAGCGCGGCTTGTTGCCGCCGAGCGAGTTCGTGCCGCTGGCCGAGCAGAGTGGCTTGATCGTGCCATTGGGGTACTGGGTCATTTCCCGGGCCCTGCGTGACATGCAGGCGCTGCGTGAGCGCGGCTTGCCAGCGTTGCACATGGCGGTGAACCTGTCGTTTCGCCAGTTCCAGGACAGCCAGCTGCTGTCGACCTTGAGCCGGCTGATCGCCGAGCGCGGCGTCGAAGCGCAGTGGCTGGAGTTCGAACTGACCGAGACCGCGGTGATGCGCCGCAGTGACCTGGTCAAGCAGACCATGGACGCGCTGGGGCGGCTGGGTGTGCGCTTTTCCCTGGATGACTTCGGCACCGGGTTCTCATCGTTCGTGCACCTCAACAGCCTGCCGATTACCTTGCTGAAGATCGACAAGAGCTTTGTCGGCGGCATGGAACAGCGCGAAGAGAATCGCAAGCTGGTCCACGCCATGATCAACCTGGCGCACAACCTCCATCTGGAAGTGGTCGCCGAGGGTGTTGAAACCCCGGAGCAGTTGGAATTGTTGCAGGGGTTTGGTTGCGACCAGGTGCAGGGTTACCTGATCAGCAAGCCGCTGCCGTTGGCGGAGCTGGTGGAGTACCTGACCTTCGGCTGCAGCCAGCAGGCGATCATGGACGTGGTGGGCTGAACACGAGCCAATGTGGGAGAGAGCCGGGCGGCGTTCCGACTGCTCGCTCCCACTGAGATCTCAGTCTGCCTGGGCGTTCCGGAAATTCTGCTCTGGCGTTGGCTCCAGGCGAATCATCCGCTTCATTTTCCACTCAAACGCCAGCGTCAGGCTCACCGCCGCACAGGCCAGCCCCGAGGCAAGCCCCCACCAGACGCCCGTCGGCCCCCAGTCGAGGTGGAAGGCCATCCACCAGGCCGCGGGTGCACCGATCAGCCAATAGCAACCCAGGCCCACCAGGAAGGTGGTCTTGGCGTCTTTCAGGCCGCGTATGCAACCCATGGCGATGGTCTGTACACCATCGAACAGCTCGAACCAGGCCGCGACGGCCAACAGGCTCACCGCGAGGGCGATCACCTCGGCGAACGCCGGGTCGTCATGGTCCAGGAACAGCCCGACCAACTGGTTGGGCAGCAGCCAGAACACCATGGCAAAGCCCAGCATCGCCAACGCACCAAATCCGATCCCGACCCGCCCAGCCAGGCGCGCATCGAGCAATTGCCCGGCACCGTAGTGTTGGCCGATGCGCATCGTGATCGCATAAGACAGCCCGGCCGGCACCATGAACGCCACCGAGACGATTTGCAGGGCGATCTGATGCGCGCCCAGTTGCGTGCTGCCCATGGTGCCCATGCACAGCGCGGCGAACGCAAACAACCCGACTTCTACCGCATAGGTGCCGCCGATAGGCAGGCCCAGCCGCCATAGCTCTCGCAGGTACTGGCGATTGGGGCGTGACAGGCCCTTGCGCAACGGGTATGCGTCATATGCCGGGTGCCGACGGATATGCCAGGCCAGGCCCAGCGCCATGCAGTTGGCAACGATGGCCGTGACCAGGCCGATGCCCATCAGGCCCATTTTCGGTAGGCCGAACATGCCGGTGATCAGCGCGTAGTTGAGCAGGAAGTTGGCCACGGTGCCGACCACGCTGATGACCATCACTGGCGTGGCCCGGCCGATCGCGCTGGTGAACCCGCGCAGTGCCATGAAACTCAGGTAGCCGGGCAGGGCGAACGGCAGGAGCAGCAGGAACTGCCCGGCCATGTGTACGTTGGTTTCGGTCTGCCCGAATAGCAGCAATACCGGCTTGAGGTTCCACAGCAGCACGCCTGCCACCAGCGCCATCAACCACGCGAGCCAGAGTCCGGCCTGGGTCAGCCGTGCAGCACCCTCGATGTCGCCGGCGCCCTGACGGATCGCCACCAGGGTACCGACCGCGGCGATCACACCGATGCAGAAAATCGACACGAACGAATAGGTCGCCGCGCCCAGGCCGCCACCGGCCAACGCCTCCGGGCTGAGCCTGGCCATCATCAGGGTGTCGGTGAGGATCATCAGCATGTGTGCCAACTGCGAGGCGATCAACGGCCCCGCCAGCCGTAGGATAGCCCAGAGTTCGGTCCTTGCTGGATGCTGCATGATCATCACGCTCGTTTCGTCAGAAGATGTGGGAACGGTTGATTCTCGGCGCTCCGAGGTGTTTGCACAAAGGGATAAAAACGATCGCTGGCATGATTAAAACTCATGCTGGCGGGATTCTGCTAGGGTTGGTCCATTGCGCTACAGGAGCTTTATCGATGTCTCGTCGTCTTCCACCGCTGTATGCCCTTCGCGCATTCGAAGCCGCCGCGCGACACAGTTCGTTTACCCGCGCCGCCGAAGAATTGTCGATCACCCAAAGTGCCGTCAGCCGACATATACGCACGCTGGAGGATCACTTTGCCTGCCGGTTGTTTCAACGCAGCGGGCGCCACCTGCAATTGACCGAGGCCGCACGCTTGCTGTTGCCGGGGGTACGCGAAGGTTTTGGTGCATTGGAGCGGGCCTGCAATACCTTGCGCGCCGAAGATGACATCTTGCGCATGAAAGCCCCCTCGACCCTGACCATGCGCTGGCTGCTGGCGCGCCTGAGTCGCTTCCGGCATCTGCAGCCGGGTAATGAGGTGCAGTTGACCAGCGCCTGGATGGATATCGACTCGGTGGACTTCAATCACGAGCCTTTCGACTGTGCCGTATTGCTGAGCAATGGGCATTTTCCACCAGACTGGGAAGCCAGTTATCTGTTTCCAGAGTTGTTGATCCCGGTGGGCGCGCCGAATCTGTTGAACGATCAGCCCTGGGACGTCGAGCGCCTGGCCAGTACCGAATTGCTCCACCCGACCCCGGATCGCCGCGACTGGCGCAGTTGGCTGGAGCGCATGGGCCTGTCCGAGCAGGTGTCGCTCAAGGGCGGGCAGGTGTTCGACACCCTGGAGCTGGGGATGATTGCCGCCGCCCGTGGGTATGGCGTGTCGATGGGTGACTTGCTGATGGTGGCCGAGGACGTGGCTCAAGGACGCTTGAGTCTGCCGTGGCCGACCGCCGTTGCCAGCGGCCTGAATTACTATCTGGTCTGGCCGAAAACCCGTCCGGGAGGCGAGCGTTTGCGTCGTCTGGGTGACTTCCTGCAGGGAGAAGTACAGGCCATGGAGCTGCCGGACGTCCCGCGCCTGGACTGAGCCGGTGCGTCATTCACTGGCTCGAAGGTCGATAGTGCAGCGCCTCGGCCAGGTGGTCGCGCTGGATGTGTTCCACCTGTTCAAGGTCCGCCAGGGTGCGCGAGACCTTGAGCAAGCGATGGGCCGCCCTGAGGGACAGGGTCAGCCGTTCGCAGGCGCTCTCCAGCCAGTGTTCATCAGCCTTGGATAGTCTGCAGTGCTGACGCAGGCCGGGCAGATCGAGAAAGGCGTTCGCGCAACCCTGGCGCTTGTGCTGGCGCTCACGGGCGTGGGCAACGCGCTCGGCGGCGCTGGCGGTGTTGTCGCCGGGTTGGACAGCGGGATTGAGCGCGGTGGCCTCGCGGGCAACGGTCAGGTGCAGGTCGATACGGTCAAGCAGGGGGCCGGAGAGTTTGTTGCGGTAGCGCTGGACCATGTCCGGCGTGCAGGAGCAGCGGCCACTGGGGTCGCCCAGGTAGCCACAGGGGCAGGGGTTCATGGCCGCCACCAACTGGAAGCGGGCCGGGAAACGCACGCGATCCCGGGCCCGCGAGATCACAATCTGGCCGGACTCCAGTGGCTCGCGCAGCACCTCCAATACCTTGCGGTCGAACTCCGGAAGCTCATCGAGGAACAGTACGCCGTGATGGGCCAGGGTGATTTCGCCAGGCTGTGGTTTCGAACCGCCGCCGACCAGCGCCGGGCCTGAAGCAGAGTGATGGGGTTGCCTGAAGGGCCGTTGCGGCCAATGACTCAAGGGCACGCAACTGGCGACCGATTGAATCGCCGCCACTTCCAGTGCTTCGCTCTCTGTCAGGGGTGGCAACAGCCCTGGCAAACGACTCGCCAACAAGGTTTTTCCCGTGCCCGGTGGCCCGCTGAACAACAGGTTATGCGCCCCCGCGGCAGCAATCAGCAGCGCCCGCTTGGCTGCAATCTGGCCCTGCACTTCATTCAGGTCGGGATAGGGCTTGCTGGCATGGAGCAAGCCATCGGAGGTGTAGGGTTCGAGGGGCGTGTGACCGTTGAAATGGGCGACCGCTTCCAGTAGGTGGTTCACCGCGATCACCTTCAATCCGGAGGCCAGGCAAGCCTCCTCGGCATTCGCCCACGGCACCACCAATGCACGTCCGGCCTGGCGCGCCGCGAGGGCCGCCGGCAATACCCCGCGAACCGCCCGCACCTCACCGGAAAGTGCCAGCTCTCCCAGGCACTCCACATCATCGAGGGTCAACGTCGGCACTTGCACGCTGGCCGACAGGATTCCCAGGGCTATCGCCAGGTCGAACCGCCCGCCATCCTTCGGCAAATCAGCAGGGGCGAGGTTCAGCGTGATGCGTCGCGCCGGAAACTGCAGCCCTGAATTGATGATCGCACTGCGCACCCGGTCCTTGCTTTCCTTCACCGCCGCTTCGGGCAAGCCGACCATCGTCAGCGACGGCAAGCCGTTGGCCAGGTGGACTTCGACGGTAACGGCAGGCGCCTCGACGCCCACCTGGGCGCGACTGTGGACGATGGACAGAGACATGGTCATTCCTTGAGCGAAAGAAGGCCGCTTCCTGCGGTTGTTCAAGGGTAGTTGCGCGGGGGTGTTTTAGCGCCGCGCGAGGGCGGGCAAACGTTCGCAGAATGTTGCGGACGGGGGGCATTTGTAGGCGCGAGCGCGCTCGCGATGAACGCAAGAGCGTCGCGTCTATTCAGACAGCACGCTTAATCGTTGACGCCCAGCGCGAGCGCTCGAGCATCGAGCGGCTGCTCCTACTGTAAGGGGGTCACTCGGCGGGCGGGTTGAGCTTCGCTTCCAGTTCCGCCACTTTTGCCTCAAGGCTCTCCAGCCGTGCCCGGGTGCGTGCCAGGACGACCATCTGGCTGTCGAATTCTTCCCGGCTCACCAGGTCCAGTTTGCTGAAGCCGCTTTGCAGCAGGGCTTTGAACTGACTTTCGATTTCGCTTTTCGGCAGCGGGGTTTCGCCGCTGAACAGGCGGGAGGCGTGGCCGCTCAGGGCGTCGAGGAGGTCTTTGGGCGCGAGCATGGTAAGGGTCCTTAAAACTGATGGCTGGCAGTGTATCACGCAGCGTCTATGGTCATTTGTGTGCACCGGGTCGCACGGTTTTCGCGCACATGGCCGCCCGTCGGCGCACTGTTTTCGTGCGTATCGATGAGGGCAAATCAGGGTAAGCGCTCGCGGTCGCGGGCAAGGGATTGAAATCAGTGACTTTTCAGGAGATGGCAAGCTTTCTGCTAAGACTTGAGTAACCCATGCACTGATGCAGTCGCTGTGACGAATGCAGTGCGGCAGGCGGAGCGGGGAGTTTCGTCAGGAGCGGTTAACTGGCGTCAGTCGGGCAGGTAAGGCCGACGATGCGTTACAAAGCCAGGCACTGCGCTTAGACTTGAGACGGGTTTGTTTTCCTGGGGCAAGTCCACCAATTCGGGAGAGAGTTTTCATGAAGCTAGTCACTGCCATCATCAAGCCGTTCAAACTGGATGACGTACGCGAGTCGTTGTCCGAGATCGGCGTGCAGGGCATTACCGTTACTGAGGTCAAAGGCTTCGGTCGGCAGAAGGGTCACACCGAGCTGTATCGCGGCGCGGAGTACGTGGTCGATTTCCTGCCCAAGGTGAAGATCGATGTCGCCATCGACGACAAGGATCTTGACCGGGTTATCGAGGCGATAACCAAGGCGGCCAACACCGGCAAGATTGGTGACGGCAAGATCTTCGTGGTCAATCTGGAACAGGCTATTCGCATCCGTACCGGCGAAACCGATACCGACGCAATCTAAGCCGCCAAACCCCAACGCCCCAGGAGAAAACAATATGACTCTGCGTAAATTCGCAGGGCTAGGAGCCCTGTTGTCCTTCGTAATGCCCAGCCTGGCCATGGCGGCAGACGAAGTGGCGGCTCCGGTCCTCAACGCCGGTGACACCGCCTGGATGTTGACTGCTACTGCCCTTGTGCTTTTCATGACTATTCCAGGCCTCGCGTTGTTCTACGGCGGCATGGTGCGCTCCAAAAACATTCTTTCCGTGATGATGCAGTGCTTCGCCATTACCGGTCTGATCAGCATCCTGTGGGTCATTTATGGCTACAGCATTGCGTTCGACACCACCGGCATGGAGCAGGGCGTCGTCAATCTCAACTCGTTCGTCGGCGGCATGGGCAAGGCGTTCCTCGCCGGTGTCACGCCAGCGAGCGTGACTGGACCTGCTGCACTGTTCCCTGAGGCGGTGTTCATCACCTTCCAGATGACGTTCGCCATCATCACCCCTGCGCTGATCGTCGGCGCCTTTGCCGAGCGGATGAAGTTCTCCGCCATGCTGATCTTCATGGGCGTGTGGTTCACCCTGGTCTATGCACCGATTGCCCACATGGTCTGGTCCGGCAACGGCGGCCTGATGTGGGACTGGGGCGTGCTGGACTTCGCGGGCGGCACCGTGGTGCACATCAACGCCGGTATTGCCGGCCTGGTGGCGTGCCTGGTACTGGGCAAGCGCAAAGGTTTCCCGACCACCCCCATGGCTCCGCACAACCTGGGCTACACCCTGATGGGCGCTGCGATGCTGTGGGTGGGCTGGTTCGGCTTCAATGCCGGCTCCGCCCTGGCGGCCAACGGCACCGCCGGCATGGCGATGCTGGTCACTCAGATCGCGACTGCCGCTGCAGCCCTGGGCTGGATGCTGGCTGAATGGCTGACCCACGGCAAACCCAGCGCCCTGGGTATCGCCTCGGGTGTCGTCGCCGGTCTGGTGGCCATTACACCCGCTGCTGGCACCGTGGGCCCGATGGGTGCCCTGGTGATCGGTCTGGCAGCCGGCGTGGTGTGCTTCTTCTGCGCCACGACCCTGAAACGCAAAATGGGTTATGACGACTCCCTCGACGCCTTTGGCGTGCACGGTATCGGCGGTATCCTCGGCGCCATCCTTACCGGCGTATTCGCAGCCCCTTCGCTGGGTGGCTTCGGCACCGTGACCGACATCGCCGCACAAGTCTGGATTCAGTGCAAAGGCGTGGGTTTCACGGTGATCTACACCGCCATCGCGACGTTCATCATTCTCAAGGTGCTGGATGCGGTCATGGGGCTGCGGATTACCGAAGAGGAAGAAGCGGTTGGCCTCGATCTGGCACAACACAACGAGCGTGGCTACAACTTGTAAGCCAGCGCAAAGAAATCGCCCGGCTTGCCGGGCTTTTTTTTGTCTGGCGTTTGACCGTAAGGAGTGGGCTGAAAGGTTTTTTCTGATGTGTTTTGTAGCCTTTGCGCCGAACGATTTTGTAGGGGCGATGGCTTACAGCATTGCGGGAATATTAGGGTCTTTGTTTTTTCCCAGAGCGCGCTAGAATGCGCCCCGAACGTGCGGAGAACTGTATGTGGCAACAGACTCTGATTACCCTGCGGGCAAGGCCTCGGGGCTTTCATCTGGTAACGGACGAGTTGCTCGCCGGCCTGCCTGAACTCAGGGCATGTCGGGTGGGTCTGTTGCATTTGTGGCTGCAGCATACCTCGGCGTCGTTGACCATCAACGAGAACGCCGATCCGGCGGTACGTCGAGACTTCGAACGGTTTTTCAACCGGCTGATCCCACAAGGCGCAGCCGGCTATGAGCATAACGACGAAGGCCTGGACGACCTCCCGGCGCACTTCAAGGCCAGTTTGCTAGGCTGTCAGTTGAGTTTGCCGATCACGGCAGGCCGATTGGCGTTAGGTAGTTGGCAAGGTGTTTATCTGGGCGAGCACCGTGATCAAGGCGGTGCTCGCAAAGTCCTCGCCACCGTGCACGGTGAAGGGGCATAAACCGCTGGTTACCAGCGGATGTTGAATTTTTTCTGGCAGTCGTCGACAGACGACGAAGCTGGGCTATAACTAATCTGCTTTTCGCAAGTCATGAGGTAGAACATGAGCGACGATGATCTGGAAAACGACGACCTCGAAGTAGGCGACGAAGACGAGACCGAAGAAGGCCTTGAAGCAGCAGCCGAAGACGTTGCTGACGACGATGGCGGTGACGATACTCCGGTCCCGGCAGCCAAAGGTAAGGCCAAGGCTGCTGTGTCGGTAGACGAACTGCCGAGCGTTGAAGCCAAGAACAAAGAGCGTGATGCCCTGGCGCGCGCGATGGAAGAGTTCCTGGCCAAAGGCGGCAAGGTTCAGGAAGTAGAGGCCAACGTGGTGGCTGATCCACCAAAGAAGCCAGATAACAAGTACGGCAGCCGTCCTATCTAAGGACTTGCCCTGTGCTTGCTGAAAAAGCCCGCCGTCGCTGCGGGCTTTTTCATGGGGGTAAGGAAATAGGGAGTCGGACGCAAGACCAGTGGCGAGGGAGCTTGCTCCCGCTCGGCTGCGTAGCAGTCGCAATCCGGGTATCGCGGTCTGCCTGAAAAACGCGTGCGCTGGTTTTAGGACCGCTTCGCGGTCCAGCGGGAGCAAGCTCCCTCGCCACAAAAGCGGTTCTCAGGCAGTCAGGGTGCTGAACTCCAGCGTGCCAGCAACGCCGGCAATTCGCTCAGGCAACGAATCTCGGCATCCGGCGCCTGGCTGGCCTCCCAGGGCTTGCCTGCCGGGTTGAACCAGATCGCCCGCAACCCCGCCTGCTGCGCACCGGCAATGTCATCACCCGGGTGGTCGCCGATATGCACGGCGGTTGCAGCGGTTGCACCTCCCCGTTTCAGGGCTTCGTGGAACAGCCGTGCATCGGGCTTGGCGATGCCGATGTCTTCGGCGCACAAGGCAAACTTGAAATAGTCCGCCAGCCCCAGTCGGCGTACGTCGGCGTTGCCGTTGGTGACGACACCCAGGGCATAGTGGTTGGCCAGGATCTCCAGCGTTGGTTGCACCTCTGGAAAGATGTCCAGCTGATGCCGCGCCTGCAGGAACACCTCGAAGCCTTGATCAGCCATCTCCAGGGCTCGCTCGTGGGTGTAGCCGGCTTCTTCCAGGGCGTGGAACAGTACCCGTCGGCGCAGGGCGCTGATGCGATGCTTGAGTTGTGGTTCGCTGCTCAGCACGCGCTCGCGAATGGCCCACAAGTGGTCCACCGGCAAGGCACCCAGGCTGGGGGCGTGCTCGGCCAGCCACTGGCGCAGTATGGCTTCCGCGCTGACGATGACCGGGGCGGTGTCCCACAGGGTGTCGTCGAGGTCGAAGGTGATCAGTTGGAGGGTCATTGCTCATCGCCTTTGATGCGTTTGGCCCGTGGGTGGGCGCTGTCGTAGACCGAGGCCAGGTGCTGGAAGTCCAGGTGGGTGTAGATCTGCGTGGTCTTGATGTCCGAGTGACCGAGCAGCTCCTGCACGGCGCGCAGGTCCTGGGAAGATTCCAGCAAATGGCTGGCGAAGGAGTGTCGCAGCATATGCGGGTGCAGGTTTTGTCCCAGCTCGCGCTCGCCAGCGGCCTTGACCCGAGCCTGGACCGCCCGCGCGCCAATACGCCGGCCTTTCTGGCTGACGAACACCGCATCGTCTACCGGGTTGGCCAGTTCGCGCAGCGGCAGCCATAGCGCCAGGGCTTCACGGGCCTTCCTGCCGATGGGCAGTACCCGGGTCTTGCTGCCCTTGCCGAGCACTTGCACCAGGCCATCCGCCAGATCCAGCTGATCGAGATTGAGCCCGGTCAGCTCCGACAGGCGCAAGCCGGAGGAGTAGAGCAGCTCCAGGATGGCTTGATCGCGCCGGGCCATGAAGTCGTCCTCAACGGCGCCATCGAGCAGTTGCAGGGTGCGGTCGGTGTCGAGGGTCTTCGGCAGTCGCCGTTCACCCTTGGGGGGCGCCAGGCCGTTGGCCGGGTCGTGATCGCACAGGCCTTCGCGGATCAGGTACTGGTAGAGGCCGCGTACCGCCGAGAGCAGGCGGGCCAGGCTGCGTGATGACTGGCCTTGCGAGTGCAGGCGCGCGATCAGGTGCCGCAGGCGCTGGATGTCCAGGCTGGCCCAATTGCCGATGCCTTGTTTGTTGCAGTGCGCCAGGACCTTGTTCAGGTCGCGGCGATAGGCTTCAAGGGTATGGGGCGACACCTGGCGCTCGCTGCGCAGATGCTCGCAGTAGGCGTCCAGTTGTCGTTCCATGATCAGCGTACCGAGCGCAGGGTGGTGTTGACCCGTGGCAGCACGCGACCCATGACTTCAGCGATGTAGCCGAGGAACAGCGTACCCACCGAGCTCTTGTAGTGCTGCGGATCACGGCTGGCGATGGCCAGCACGCCCTGCAGGCCGCTGAGGGTAACCACGGCGGTAGAGCCGATTTGCTTGCGTTGCTCTTCGCCAAACAGGAAGTCCAGCTCGTGTTCACGCAGGCTGCCACTGACGCTTTTTTCTTCCGAGAGCAGGCCGCCGATGGCTTTCTGGGCCTCGACCGTGGTCACCCAGCGGCCAACCGGCAACGGCTCTTCGCTGAACAGGATCAGGCTGACAAAGGGTACCTGGAAATCCTGGCGCAGACTGTCTTCGACGCTGATGACCACGTCATCCAGGCTGCTGGCGTCCATCAGGGCAAGGATCAGGCGGCGGGTCTTGTCGAACAGTCGATCGTTGTCGCGGGCGACATCCATCAATTGCGAGAGGCGGTGGCGCATCTCGATGTTGCGTTCGCGCAGGATCTTCAGCTGCCGCTCGACCAGCGAGACGGTATCGCCGCGCTGGTGCGGAATGCGCAAGACCGAAAGCAGGTCATCGTGTTCGACGAAGAAATCCGGATGAGCCTCCAGGTACGCGGCAATCGCCGCCGCCTCCAGGCTTTCGGAAGGGGATTCGTCGGGCTGTGGGGCTGGAACCTGAGGCTGATCAGTCATGGATTTGGCTCACTCAAAGACGCACTTGTCCTTCATATACGCGTACTGCCGGACCGGTCATCATCACCGGTTGGCCCGGGCCTGCCCACTCAATGGACAAGCGCCCGCCGGGCAGGTCGATCAATAGCGGCGAATCCATCCACCCCTGGCTGATCGCGGCCACTGCTGCCGCACAGGCACCGGTACCGCAGGCCTGGGTTTCCCCGGCACCGCGTTCCCAGACGCGCAACTGCGCCCGGTTGCGGTCGATGACCTGGAGAAAACCGACGTTGACCCGGGCCGGGAAGCGCGGGTGATGTTCGATTTTCGGTCCCAGTTCATGTACCGGCGCGTTGTTGATGTCGTTCACACGCAATACGGCATGGGGGTTGCCCATGGAAACGGCGGCCAGTTCGACGGTCTGGCCGTCGACCTCGACCTTGTAGCTTGTCGCTTGCGCGTCGGCCTGGAACGGGATCTCGGCCGGCACCAGGCGCGGGGCGCCCATGTTGACGCTGATCTGACCATCGTTGCGGACATCGAGTTCGATGATGCCGCTCTTGGTCTCGACACGAATCTGCCGTTTGGCTGTCAGGCGCTTGTCCAGCACAAAGCGTGCGAAGCAGCGCGCACCGTTGCCGCATTGCTCGACTTCCGAGCCATCGGAATTGAAGATCCGGTAACGGAAGTCCACGTCCGGGTTGCTCGGCGCCTCGACGATCAGCAACTGGTCGAAACCGACACCGGTGTGCCGGTCACCCCATTGCTTGGCGTGCTTGGGCAGAATGTGCGCGTGCTGGCTGACCAGGTCGAGGACCATGAAGTCATTGCCCAGGCCGTGCATCTTGGTAAAACGCAGCAGCATGGGATTACTCCGGCAGCAGGCTTTCGCCAGCAAACAACTCGGCTACCGTCTCGCGGCGACGCACTTCAACTGCCTGGTCGCCATCTACCAGCACTTCGGCGCAACGGCCGCGCGTGTTGTAGTTGGAGCTCATGACAAACCCGTAGGCACCGGCCGAATGCACGGCCAGCAGGTCGCCTTCTTCAAGCGCCAACTGACGGTCCTTGGCCAGGAAATCGCCGGTTTCGCAGATCGGGCCGACGATGTCGTAGGCACGGGTCGCGGTCTCGCGAGGGCGCACGGCGGTGACGTCCATCCAGGCCTGGTACAGGGCCGGGCGGATCAGGTCGTTCATGGCCGCGTCGACAATGGCGAAATCTTTGTGTTCGGTGTGCTTGAGGTACTCGACCTGGGTCAGCAGTACGCCGGCGTTGGCGACAATGAAGCGGCCCGGCTCGAACACCAGCGCCAGGTCACGACCGTCGATACGCTCGCGTACGGCCTTGATGTAGTCGGCAGCCAATGGTGGCTCTTCGTCGCGATAACGCACGCCCAGGCCGCCACCGAGGTCGATGTGGCGCAGGTAGATGCCGCAGTCGCTCAGACGATCGATCAGCGCCAGCAGGCGGTCGAGGGCATCAATGAATGGCGGCAAGGTGGTCAGTTGCGAGCCGATGTGGCAATCGACGCCAATCACTTCCAGGTTCGGCAATTGCGCGGCGCGCACATAGACGTCTTCGGCATCAGCGATGGCGATGCCGAACTTGTTCTCTTTCAAGCCGGTGGAAATGTACGGGTGGGTGCCAGCGTCGACGTCCGGGTTCACGCGCAGCGAAACCGGTGCACGGACACCCAGCTCGGCGGCTACCACTTGCAGGCGCTCCAGCTCGTCGGTGGATTCGACGTTGAAGCAGTGCACGCCGACTTCCAGGGCGCGACGCATGTCGTCACGGGTCTTGCCGACGCCGGAGAACACAATCTTGTCCGCCGAACCGCCAGCGGCCAGCACGCGTTCCAGCTCGCCACGGGAGACGATGTCGAAACCGGCGCCCAAGCGCGCCAGGACATTCAGTACACCCAGGTTGGAGTTGGCCTTGACCGCGAAGCAGACCAGGTGCTGCGTGCCCGCCAGCGCATCGGCGTAGGCCAGGTACTGGGCTTCGATGTGCGCGCGGGAGTAAACGTAGGTAGGTGTGCCAAAGCGCTCGGCGATGGCGGACAAGGCAACACCTTCCGCGAACAGCTCCCCGTCACGGTAGTTAAAAGCGTCCATGATGTTCCCTTATTAGTAGGTGCTGGTGCTGGTGCTGGTGCTGTTCGTAGTGTCGTGCTGGTGTGCTTTGGACTGAGACGACTTCGCCTGCTCTTCAGGGGACTGGCTGTCATCGGGCAGATACAGCGGACCTTTTTGACCACAGGCCGATAATAAGCAGGTAAAAGCGACGAGCGAAGCGAGCGCAGCAAGGGAAGAGATCAGGCGCTTCATGGCGAAATCCTTGAAAATGCGTTAATTGCGCCGGAGTATACCGGCCACCCAGCAGCTTGCCTATGCGACGGTCCACCCGTCCGGCGGGGCTTTGCCAGAGGCGTCTAATCTATTGGCAGGTGGTGCTCAGGTTTTCCCTCATTGCGTCCGGCGCTTGGTCGGTATCCTTTGCAATCACCCGGGCGCGCCCGTATCTTGCGGCGCTTGAGCGTAAGTAGACACTTTTTGAGGTTGCCGCAATGAGTTTGACTGAAGCCCGTTTCCACGATCTGGTCGATGCTACCCAGCAGACGCTGGAGGATGTTTTCGACGAGAGTGGCCTGGATGTAGATCTGGAAAGCTCGGCCGGTGTACTCACCGTCAAGTTCGAAGGCGGCAGCCAGTTGATCTTCAGTCGTCAGGAACCCTTGCGTCAGCTGTGGCTGGCGGCAGTCTCCGGTGGCTTCCACTTCGACTACGACGAAGAAAGCGAGCGCTGGATGTGCGACAAGTCTGAAGAGCAGCTGGGTGAAATGCTTGAGCGCATCGTCTGGGAGCAGGCCGGCACCAAGCTCGATTTCGAAGGCCTGTGATTCCGTGACGCAGCCCGTCCCCGTTCGCCCACCCAAGCCGCTGTACAGCAATGTCAGCGGGGCGGTGCCGTCGCCGTGCTCCGGCGTTTGCCGGCTGGATGAGCACAAGGTTTGCCTGGGCTGTTTTCGTCATGTCGAAGACATTCGCGAGTGGCGTTCGGCCGACGACGAGCGCCGCCGGGTGATCTGTGACCAGGCGGCCGAGCGCAAGTCTTCAGTCTGACCAGGCACTGTGGCCTGGAGTCCATGGCTTGTATATTTTTTGAGCTGTGATAGTGTCCGGTTACGCCTCAACCCATCGAGGCGCGTGAAAACCCCGTCTATTTTTGGCGGGGTTTTGCTTTTTTGTGCAGAAGAAAGGAGTCTGCCTGAATCATGACCGCACCTTCCATCATCCTTACCCGCCTTGACGTGCAACGTCTGGAGCGGTTGATCGAGACCCTGGACGATTCGTTGCCGGGCGTTATCGCGCTGCAAACCGAACTGGATCGCGCCGACACCCTGGTCGGTCACGATGAAGTGCCTGCCGATGTCGTGACGATGAACTCGCGCGTTCATTGCCGTGAAGAAAGCAGTGGCAAGGACTATCACCTGACCCTGGTTTATCCCAAGGATGCCAATGCCGACGAAGGCCGGATTTCCATTCTTGCACCGGTCGGCAGCGCCCTGCTGGGTCTGCGGGTGGGGCAGCACATCGACTGGCCGGCACCGGGTGGCAAGACCCTGAAGTTGACCCTGCTGGAAGTCGAGTCGCAGCCTGCCAATGGCGGTGATTTCCCGGTCTGACGTTTCCTCAGGCCTGTCCGAGCGCCTTGTTCAAAGCGCGCTCCAGGTCTGCCTTGTAGCGCAGGTAAAGATTGCTTGAGCCCTGGCCATCGCCGAGTACACCCGACAGGTCCAGGTCGGTGATGTAGCAGCGATAGCGTTGGGTCTCTCGGCGTTGCCCAACAATCTCCTGCGCCACCACGGCATAGAGCTGGTCGCCGTGTTCCAGTTCGCTGAACTCCCGCTGATTGCAATACAGAGTGACCTGCACCTTCCCGGGAGCGGCTTTGCCGATGATCGCCTGGACGTCATAGAAGGGTTTGTCCACCAGTGTCCGGGGCGCTGGCCGTGGTTCGACCCGGCGTGCCCGTCCGCTGCCTGATGGCAGCAGTTGGCAGTACACCACCTCCAGCGGGGTCACCGGTTGCGCGGCGTCCATGGGCAGTAACGCCTCACGGCGATACAGGATCGACTGCAGGAAGCGTTGCAGCGGCACCAACAGGCTTTGCTCATCGTGATAGGGCTGACGCTGTTGCCACAGGGCGTTGAACTCATCCAGTACGTAGAGCTCGGCACTGGTGTCGAGGGCGCGGTAGAACACCTGAATGCAGCCGGGCTGGCCCATGGGCAGGATCAGCGCCAGGTCCTGGTCTTCCAGCGCCATCGGGTCAAGGTGCAACGGACTGTAGTCGGTCCGCTCCTTGCCCAGGTAATCCTGCAGCGCCGACAGGTTGTTCAGCGCCACGTAGCGGACCTGGCCGGGCACCAGTTCCAGCACGTGGTAATGCTGCTGGACCTGGATCAGGTAGCGATGATTGAGGTGGCTGAGTAACAGATTCTGCGCAGTATCGAGGATGTCCTCCACGCGCCGGGCGATGAACGGCGCGCGGTTGTGACAGAAGCAATGCACCCGCAGTTGTGGTTGCCGAGGACCGTTGGGCAGGGCGTTGAGGTAGTCGCGCAGGCAGTCGAGCAAGGCGTGAGCACCGTCGTAGCGGTTGACCAGCACTTCGTTCCAGCTGTTGAGCGTGACCTGGTCGAGGGTCAGCACCAGGTTTTCGCGCACGCCCGCATAGCTCAGCGAGTCGGTGCGTTCAGTGGTCATCAGAATGTTCAGGTCGCGGTGATGCTTGAGCGGATCGATGCCCACATTCACCAGGATCAGCACTTCACTCGGCACGCTGGCGCGCAGCAGTTGCTCCTCGCTGACGTCGGTCAACGGCAGGGCGATAGTCTGCTGCACGCTGCCCAGTAGATTGAATAGCTCGAATTCGCTCAGGTCGCTGCTGCCGGGGTGCAACGCCAGGCGGGTGCTGCTGTCGATCACGCCATTGCGGTGGCACCAGGTCAGCAATTCCAGCAGTTCGCGACAGCGTTTGATCGGCGCGAAATGCTCCCACTCCAGATTGCCCAGGTTGCCGTTGTACAGGCCCCAATGGGTCTGTCCGGGCTCTTTTTTGTTCGCCGACTGGACCAGCGTCAGGGTGTCTTCGGCCAAGTCAGGGGCGATGCCCGGGTTGATGAACTCGATCTTGTCGGCCTTGCGTTCGAAGGCGGCATACAGCCTGCGGCCCAGGACATTGAGGTCGCGTTTGTTGATCAGGCTGACACTCTGTTCGGTACGGGCGAACTGGGTCAGGAAGCGGTAGCTGTAGTTGAGTTCGTTCACCAGCGCGCGGCGCTCGGCGGCGACCTGGCGGACCTTCCATTGGCTGCGACTGTCGAGCATCGCCAGCTGTCGGCGGTCCCAGCCCCATTCGTGGGCCAGTTTCTCCAGCAACAGGCGCTGCCAGCTGCTGTTGCGTTGGCCATTGTTGCCGGTGAGCTTGCGGTTGACCTTGAGGTACAGGGCACGCCGGACCAGTTCAAGGCGCTCTGGCTCGCCGCGGGATGCGAGGTATTCCTCGATACGGCGATAGACCACGATGTACGGGTCCAGCTCATCCAGGTCCAGGCGATTGGCGAACACCGCCTGCTTGAAACGCAGGCTCAGGCATTCGACGTGTGGGTGTTCGCTGGCGTAGACCTCGGTCAGCAGCAGTTTGAGCACGGACTTGTAGGGCGACTCGATGCCTTTGAACAGCTGCCAGAGGCCGGCACCGATGAACTCGCCGGGTGGAATATGCGCCAGGTGGCCCAGGTCGAGAACTTCATCGGCGCGGATAAAACGCTTGGACAGCAGGGTGTGAGTGTACAGGTCGTAACCGGCTTCTTCGTACACCGGCACCAGCCACCAGATGGGCGTGCGCCCGGCCAGCCAGATCGCGGTGCGGTAGAACTCGTCCAGCAACAGATAGTGCTGGGTGGTGCCACAGTCTTCGGAGCTGAGTGGCTTGTCCCGTTCGCCGCGTACGAAGCGCTGTGGGTCGATCAGAAAGAAGTGTGCTTCGGCGCCTTGGCTGGCGGCCCAGGCTTCCAGTAATTGGCACTTTTTACCCAGCTCCGCGAGTTCGCTTTCGCTCAGGTCCGAGGCGTGGCAGACCCACAGGTCCATGTCGCTCTGATCTGCCTGGGCCAGTGTGCCGAGGCTGCCCATCAGGAACAGGCCGTGAATGGGCCGCGGCGGGTTGCCGTGACGGGCCTTGTAAGAGAAGGAGCGCGTCAGGCGTTGCGCTTCGGCGAGGGCTGGAGCGTCAGGCTCGTAATTCGACAAGCCCGCGGGCGTGCTGCCGGAAACGTAGCCGGGCAACAGGGGATGATTGACGTGGAAAAACAGCGGCAACAGCGTCAGCACTGTTTGCTGGCGCGGCGACAGTCCTTCCATGGCGCGGGCCAGGCGGCCGTCATTGAGTTTCAGAAAGCGCGCGCGTAATTGGCTGAGAACCTTGCGGTCGATTCCCTCGTCCAGATCGGGGCGAATTTCATGGGTGCGGGTCATGTCAGCTCAAACCGGCTCGCAGTCAACGAACGTGGGAAAGTCTCAGGTCGACGGCCAGTTTACAGCCTCGCGGCCATGACTTTTAAGCTGATTGTTGGTTTCTGGCGTCAAATTACTATCGACGGGCGACAGCTTGCCCGCGGAAATCCCGTAGAGGGGTTCCCGTGGGCGATACAGAGGGGGTTATGCGGTTTCTTCGACGGACAGGATGGTCAGCAGGCTTTGCACGTGCTGCGCGGCATCACGACCCAGGCTGGTCAGGTAACCGCCATCGGGTTGGTCGATCAGTTCTTTTTCGAACAGGCGTTGTGCCGCGGCAATGACTTTCGGGGCTGCGGTCTGATGAATTTTCAAACCTTCCTGGGAACTGTCCAGGTTGAAGAGTGCAAGGATTTCCAGTTCGGCAACCAACTCAGGGGTAAGCGACATAGGGACTCCAGACTTTCTAGGAATTGGGACGATAGCGTCCCTAAGGTGAACGCACTCGGCCGGCATGTCCAGTGCTCGCAGCAGGCTTTTTGGTCCCGGGCAGGGTTGGCGATGTAAAACCCTGTGGGGAGGGGAGAGAGCCCCCTTCCCGTTGCAACTCGCCCGTAAAAGGGCCTGCTTACTTCTTTTCCGGCGGCAACTCGGGCAGGGCGCGCAGTGCGGCTTCATACCATTGTGTGTCAAACGCGCGGTCTTCTTCGAGGATTGCGTCGATTTCAACGGCCAGTACGTGGGCCATCAGGTTGAGGATTTCTTCACGCTCGTAACCCACCAGGGTCAACTTGTTGAAGGTCGCCTTGGCCGCTGGCGGGTTGTCGCTCTCGATCTGGTTTTCGATCGCTTCGATCAGGGTAGTTTCGGCGAACGCCTCTTCGTCGTTGTCGTCGTTTTCGTGGGTGCCGGGTGTTGGCTCGCTCATGACAGGCTCCTGTAGGAAAGGTGGTCAGTTTACCTGCATTCAACGCCGTGATGCTGCTGGCGAGAGTGGCCCGGACGTTCTATAACAAACGCTCGCCAACCCCCTGAGCGGCCTGGAGGCTTCGTGATGCTCAAGCTTTATGGATTTGCAGTCAGCAACTACTACAACATGGTCAAACACGCACTGATGGAGAAGGGGGTGCCTTTCGAGGAGGTGCCGTTTTATGCCGGCCAAAGCCCCGAGGCACTGGCCATCAGCCCTCGCGGCAAGGTCCCGGTGCTGGGTGTCGAGCAAGGTTTTGTCAACGAAACCGGCGTGATCCTGCAATACATCGAAGACACCCAGGCAGGCGCGCCACTGCTGCCCAGGACGCCGTTCGAGCGTGCTCAGGTGCTGGCACTGGCCAAGGAAATCGAGCTGTATATCGAACTGCCGGCGCGGACCTGTTTTGCTGAAGCGTTTTTCGGCATGACGGTACCGGAGGCAATCAAGGAGAAAGCCAGGGCCGAGCTGTTGCTGGGGTTTGCGTCCCTGGGGCGTCACGGCAAGTTTGCACCGTACGTAGCGGGCGATAGTCTGAGCGTGGCGGACCTGTACTTCCTGTACAGCGTCAGCCTGGCGTGCGCGGTTGGCAAGAAGCTCTTCGATCTGGATCTGTTGGCGGAGCTGCCGGCGGCCAGGGCCTTGCTGGAACGGTTGGAGCAGACGCCCATTGCCAGGCGTATTGCGGCCGACAAGGATGAGGCAATGCCAGCGTTTCTGGCGATGATCGCGTCCAGGCAGTAGGTCTGTAGCGTTTCTCATCCCTGCATTCGCGGGCAACTGGCTGTTGCCCGCGATGCATTCAACGGTTTAGCGGGAGGCTAACAGCGCCTGGCCGCGAATCACCGCCGCCTTGACCTGGGCCGGTGCCGTGCCGCCGATGTGGTTGCGGGCATTGACCGAACCTTCCAGCGTCAGCACGGCAAACACGTCCTGCTCGATCTGGTCGCTGAACTGACGCAGCTCTTGCAGGCTCATCTCCGCCAGGTCCTTGCCGCTTTCCACGCCGTACTTCACCGCGTGGCCGACGATTTCGTGGCAGTCGCGGAACGGCAGGCCGCGGCGAACCAGGTAGTCCGCCAGGTCAGTGGCGGTGGAGAAGCCGCGCAGGGCCGCTTCACGCATGATGGCGTGCTTTGGCTTGATGGCCGGGATCATGTCGGCAAAGGCCCGCAGCGAGTCGCGCAAGGTGTCGGCGGCGTCGAACAGCGGTTCCTTGTCTTCCTGGTTGTCCTTGTTGTAGGCCAGCGGCTGGCCTTTCATCAGGGTCAGCAGGCCCATCAGCGCGCCGAAGACCCGGCCGCTTTTGCCGCGAACCAGTTCCGGAACGTCAGGGTTTTTCTTTTGCGGCATGATCGAGCTGCCGGTGCAGAAACGGTCAGGCAAATCGATGAACTGGAACTGCGCACTGGTCCACAGCACCAGTTCTTCGGAGAAGCGCGACAGGTGCATCATCGCGATGCTGGCGGCCGAGCAGAATTCAATGGCGAAATCGCGATCCGACACGTTGTCCAGCGAGTTGCCGCCCACGGCGTCGAAGCCCAGCAGTTGCGCGGTCAGCTCGCGATCGATCGGGTAGGTGGTGCCGGCCAGCGCGGCGCTGCCCAATGGCATGCGGTTGGTACGCTTGCGGCAGTCGACCAGGCGCTCGTAGTCGCGGCTGAGCATTTCGAACCAGGCCAGCATGTGATGCCCGAAGGTCACCGGCTGTGCGGTTTGCAGGTGGGTGAAGCCCGGCATGATGGTGTCGGATTCGCGCTCTGCCTGTTCCAGCAGGCCTTTTTGCAGGCGAGTGATTTCACCCAGGATCAGGTCGATCTCGTCGCGCAGCCACAGGCGGATATCGGTGGCCACCTGGTCGTTACGGCTACGACCGGTGTGCAGCTTCTTGCCGGTAACGCCGATGCGGTCGGTCAGGCGCGCTTCGATGTTCATGTGCACGTCTTCAAGGTCGATGCGCCAGTCGAAGGTGCCGGCCTCGATCTCGCCCTGAATGATGGTCAGGCCATCGATGATGCTGTCGCGCTCGGCATCGGTCAGCACGCCGACCTTGGCCAGCATGGTGGCGTGGGCGACAGAGCCCATGATGTCGTGGCGATACAGGCGCTGGTCGAAAGTGACGGAGGCGGTGAAGCGGGCGACGAAGGCGTCGACGGGTTCACTGAAGCGGCCGCCCCAGGACTGATTGGTCTTGTCAGTGCTCATGAATTCGCTCGTGATCGGCTGAAGGAAGATGGCGTAAAAACCTGCCGTGGATAATAACAGGGTTGCCAATCGAGTCGGTGTCGCTGGGCGATACGTTTTTGCTGTTTACAAGGCCATACTCCAAGGCTGTCCCTGCGTTTACGCAACGATATTTGTCAAATGAGCACTTTTGGCGCAGCGAGCGTCTACAGTTGGACGTTAGGGGCTGCGCAATTGTCGAATCAAGGCGCAATGCGGTCAGTCTCGACGCCGACTACAAAAGAGCGGAGTGTTCATGTTGGATATCAGCTTTGCTTACGGTGACGCCTCGCCAGGCCAGTCTTCGCACGCAGCGGTGCCGGTACCGATAAATATTGCAGTCCGACGTGCGGCACTTTTTCGCCCTCGCGCTAGTCTTAGCGTGGATCGCGGTGACGGACGTCACTACACCTGTCTACGCTATCCTTGTGCGAGACTCACGCAGGAAGCCAGTGCAATATGAATGTCCTGATCGTTGATGACGAACCCCTAGCCCGCGAGCGCCTGAGCCGTATGGTCGGCGAACTCGAGGGGTACAATGTCCTGGAGCCCAGCGCCACCAATGGCGATGAGGCGTTGACCCTGATCGACAGCCTGAAACCCGATATCGTGCTGATCGATATCCGCATGCCCGGCCTGGATGGTTTACAGGTCGCCGCCCGGTTGTGTGAGCGTGAAACCCCGCCAGCCGTGGTGTTTTGTGCGGCCCAGGATGAATTTGCCATAGAGGCCTTGCAGGCCAGTTCCGTGGGCTATCTGGTCAAGCCGGTACGCGCCGAACTGCTGCACGAGGCCTTGAAAAAGGCCGAACGCCCCAATCGTGTACAGCTCGCCGCCCTGACCCGGCCGGCGGCCGAAAGCGGCAGCGGTCCACGCAGCCATATCAGTGCCCGCACCCGCAAAGGCATTGAACTCATTCCATTGGCCCAGGTGGTCTACTTCATTGCCGACCACAAGTACGTGACCTTGCGCCACGAAGGTGGCGAAGTCCTGCTGGATGAGCCGTTGAAAGCTCTCGAGGACGAATTCGGCGACCGATTTGTGCGGATCCATCGCAATGCACTGGTGGCTCGCGAGCGCATCGAGCGCCTGCAGCGCACACCGCTTGGGCACTTCCAGCTGTTTCTCAAAGGTCTGAACGGAGATGCACTGATTGTCAGCAGACGCCACGTCGCTGGTGTGCGCAAGATGATGCAACAGCTCTAGGGTGGCGTTCTCAATTAGTTTCCCCGCCCCTTTGCCGGGCAGGTGAGGCCAGGGAGGCCATGCTGTTTCTGATACAAGTCAAAGCGGATTTGGCTGAGCTGTTATTATCCGTCATATCTATTCAGTACGGATTGATCCATGTCCCCTCGCGAAATCCGCATCGCTACCCGCAAAAGTGCCCTGGCCTTGTGGCAGGCCGAATACGTCAAGGCTCGTCTGGAACAGGCCCATCCGGGTCTGGTCGTGACGCTGGTGCCCATGGTCAGCCGCGGCGACAAGCTGCTTGACTCCCCGCTCTCGAAAATCGGTGGCAAGGGCCTGTTCGTCAAAGAACTGGAAACCGCGTTGCTGGAAAACGAAGCCGACATCGCCGTGCACTCCATGAAAGACGTGCCCATGGACTTCCCGCAAGGCCTGGGCCTGTTCTGTATCTGTGAGCGCGAAGACCCGCGCGATGCCTTTGTGTCCAATACCTACGCCAGCCTGGACGCGCTGCCTCAGGGCAGTGTGGTCGGCACTTCTAGCCTGCGCCGTCAGGCACAACTACTGAGCCGTCGCCCGGACCTGCAAATCCGCTTCCTGCGTGGCAACGTCAATACCCGCCTGGCCAAGCTGGATGCCGGTGAGTACGACGCGATCATCCTCGCGGCGGCCGGTTTGATTCGCCTGGGTTTCGAGGATCGCATCAGCTCTTCGATCAGCGTCGACGACAGCCTGCCGGCAGGTGGCCAGGGGGCGGTCGGTATCGAATGCCGCAGCGCCGACAGCGAAATTCACGCATTGCTGGCACCACTGCATCATCAGGACACCGCCACGCGGGTCACGGCCGAGCGCGCCCTGAACAAACATCTCAATGGCGGCTGCCAGGTACCGATCGCCTGCTATGCGGTACTGGAAGGTGATCAGCTCTGGTTACGTGGCCTGGTGGGTGATCCGAGTGGCGGCCTGCTGCTCAGTGCCCAGGCGCGTGCGCCGCGCAGCGACGCCGAGGCCTTGGGTGTGCAAGTGGCCGAAGACCTTCTGCGCCAGGGCGCCGACACGATCCTGAAGGCAGTCTACGGCGAGGCAGGTCACGAGTGACTGGGTGGCGCTTGCTGCTGACGCGTCCGTTGGACGATTCGGCGGCACTGGCCTTTTTTTTGGCCGAACAGGGGATTTTCAGCAGCTGCTTGCCGCTTTTGGAAATAGAGCCGATGCCTGACTCTGCGATCATGCGCGAGGTGATCCAGGGGCTGGATCGCTACTGCGCGGTGATCGTGGTCAGCAAGCCGGCCGCCCGGATCGGCATGGGCCTGGTCGAGCGGTATGGGTCGCAATCGCCGGGTTTGAAGTGGTTCAGTGTGGGCGCGGCAACGGCGCAGATCCTCCAGGAGCACGGGCTGGATGTCAGCTTCCCGGAATGCGGCGATGACAGCGAAGCCTTGCTTGGACTGGCACCGTTGCGCGAGGCTATCGCGCGGCCGGATGCGCGCGTGTTGATCCTGCGTGGCGAGGGTGGGCGTGAGCTACTGGCTGAGCGCTTGCGCGAGCAAGGTGCTAGTGTCGAGTATCTGGAGGTGTACCGTCGCGGCTTGCCGCAGTATGCCGAGGACGCCTTGCCTGAGCGGATTGAAGCGGAACGCTTGAACGGCCTGGTGGTCAGCAGTGGACAGGGTTTTGAGCACCTGCGCCAGTTGGCCGGCAATGCCTGGCCTGAGTTGGCGCGGTTGCCCTTGTTTGTGCCAAGCCCTCGGGTCGCCGAGATGGCGCTGGCGGCAGGCGCCCAAACAGTTGTGGATTGTCGTGGTGCCAGTGCCACGGCTTTGCTAGCGGCGTTGCGGGAAACCCGCCCCGCTTTCTAATGCAAAGGATGGATACGTGAGCGAAACAGCCTTGCCTAAAGATGACGTCCAGCCTGTGCTCGATGCGCCGGTTGAAACTGTAAGCAACCCAGAACCGCGCCGGGGCAACGGGCTGGCGATTTTTGCACTGCTGGTCGGTGCCGCCGGTGTTGCCGTCGGCGGCTGGGGTATCTGGCAGGTGCGCACCCTGCAGGCCAGCACTCAGCAGCAGTTGGGACAATTGCAGGCGCTGGGCGATCAGGCGCAAAGCCTCAAGCTCAATGAGCAGCGTCTGACGGCGCGGCTTGAGCAATTGCCGGCAGCCGAAGAACTGGAAGAGCGCCGACGTCTGGTGGCCCAGTTGCAAGGCGATCAGCAGCGCTTGAACCAGCGTCTGGAAACCGTCCTGGGTGCCAGCCGCAAGGACTGGCGACTGGCTGAAGCCGAGCACTTATTACGTCTGGCCAGCCTGCGCCTTTCGGCGTTGCAAGACATCAGCAGCGCCCAGGCCCTGGTGCAAGGCGCTGACGAAATTCTGCGCGAGCAGAATGATCCTGGCGCCTTCGCTGCCCGCGAGCAAATTGCCAAGACGCTGGCGGCATTGCGCAGCACCGAACAACCGGACCGTACCGGACTGTTCCTGCAGCTAGGCGCCTTGCGCGATCAAGTGGCCGAACTGACCGAGCTGGCTCCCGAGTTTCATGAACGTGGCGACTCCCTGCAAAGGCTGACCGCCGATGGCGATGGTGCCAGTCACTGGGTACAGTGGTGGGAGCAGATTTCGCGCTACATCCGCATTGACTTCGATACCGATAAAAACATCCGCCCACTGCTCGCCGGGCAGAGCCTGACGCAGGTGCGCCTGGCCCTGAGTCTGGCGCTCGAGCAGGCTCAATGGGCCGCGCTCAATGGCCAGGCACCGGTGTATACCCAAGCGCTGGACGAGGCGCGGGATGTACTCAAGGGCAGCTTCAACCTGGACAACCCGCAAAGCAAAGTCATGCTTGAGCAATTGGCCGAGTTGAGCAAACAACCGGTCACTGTGGCGACTCCTGACCTGGCGACGACCTTGAGTGTGGTGCAGGGCTATCTGGAGCGACGTAACGTCAATGCCGAGGAATCGGTCAAACCTGCCGTCAAGGCGGGCGCTGGCACCACGCCGGAGACCAGCCCATGAAGCGACTCTATGTGATGGTGTTCCTGATCATCGCCGTCGCTGGCGCCATGGGGCTGGCGATTGCCCAGCACTCGGGATACGTGTTGATCGCCTACAAGACCTTCCGCTATGAATCGAGCCTGTGGGCGACGCTGCTGCTGGTGGCCGTGATCTGGTTGGTGTTGTGGGGGATCAAGGCCTTGATCGAGCTGGTCGCGGTCTCCAGTGGGGTGGTCAACCCATGGTCGAACCGCAATCGCAGCCGGCGGGTCCAGGTCGCAATCGAGCACGGCCAGCTCGATCTCGCGGAAGGTCGTTGGGCCAGTGCCCAGCGTCACCTGCAGCGTGCCGCCGAAGCTGAACGCCAGCCGTTGCTCTACTATCTGGGCGCGGCCCGTGCGGCGAATGAGCAAGGGCACTACGACGAATGCGACAGCCTGTTGGAGCGTGCGCTGGAGCGCCAGCCGCAGGCCGAGTTGGCGATTGCCTTGAGTCATGCACAATTGCAGACCGACCGCGGTGATACCGACGGTGCGCTGGTTACGCTTTCGGCCATGCGCGAACGACATCCTCACAGTGTCCAGGTACTGCGCCAGTTGCAGCGTTTGTATCAGCAGCGTGGTGACTGGTCCGCGGTGATTCGCCTGTTGCCGGAACTGCGCAAGGACAAGGCGCTGCCAGCCAGCGAGCTGGCGGAACTGGAGCGTCGGGCCTGGGGTGAAAACCTGACGTTGGCGGCCCGCCAGGAGGAAGGCGAAGCCGTGGGCCTGCAGTCGCTCAATCGCGCCTGGCAACAACTGACGTCCGCTCAGCGCCAGGAGCCGCAACTGGTATTGGCCTATGCCGAACAGTTGCGTCAGCTCGGCGCGCAGGTCGAGGCCGAAGAGGTCCTGCGTACAGCGCTCAAGCGTCAATACGACAGCCACCTTGCGCGGTTGTATGGGTTGCTGCGCGGCAGTGATCCGTCGCGTCAACTGCAAACCGCCGAGGGCTGGTTGAAGGCCCATCCCAACGACCCGAGCTTGCTGCTGACCCTGGGGCGCCTGTGCTTGCAAGCCAGTCTGTGGGGCAAGGCGCGGGATTATCTGGAGAGCAGCCTCCGGCTTGAGCGTAATCCTGAAGCCTGTGCCGAGCTTGCCCGCTTGCTCGCCCAACTGGGCGATACCGAGCGTAGCAATCAGCTGTTTCAGGAGGGTTTGGGCCTTCTGGACGAGCGTCTGTTGGCTTTGCCGTTACCGGTGCCGACACGCGCTTGAACTCATGGCTTGCAGGCTCTTCCGTAGGGGGAGGGCCTGCTGTCGAAAACGCCGGATATTCCTCTGAAAGGCTTGGCGTAGGCATCATCCTACGGGTGACTACACTCGGTCCCGTCTCTTCTGCCGGGATTTCCTTACAGCTGCGGCGAAGTCTCTCCACGGGCCTGTCTTGTAAGGTCCCAACGCTTTCCTCTACCGTAAATACCGGTCTCTTTTTTTACGGATAAGCCATGTTCCTGGCCTGCTCTCGCTCCCTGTTTTTCATGGCCTTCGTTGCAGGTGCCGTGGCATTGGGCGCGTCGTATTATCTGGAGTACGCCATCGGGCTCAAGCCCTGTGGGCTGTGCACGTTGCAGCGTTTTTTCCTGATGCTGTTCACCGTCGTGTGCATGATCGCTTCACTGCATGGCCCGCGGCGGGCAGGCTGTTTTCTGTACTGGCTGTTGAGCCTGACCTGGGCCGTTGCCGGCATGGCCCTCGCCTGGCGACAGGTAATATTGCAAAGCGATCCTGTACAGCAGTTGGTGGCCTGCTATCCCGGTGCACAGGATGAATCCGTGAACTTGCCGTTGCTGGGTCTGCTGAAGCGAGCGCTTGATGGTACGGAAGTCTGTGCGCAAATTTCCTGGTCGCTGCTCGATCTGAGCATCCCCGAGTGGAGCCTGCTGTTCTTTGTGGCGGTCATGATTCTCGCGGGTTACCAGATCCTTCTGCTTGTCTGGCACGCCTTTGGGCGACCGTCCAGCGGCGAGTCGTCGCACCGGGGGGCGGGAGGCGATTAAACACTTGTATGAACTTTGTCTCCTGCGTACCTTGAAGCCATTGGCGTGCGAGCATAATCTGGCCCGCACGTATCATTGGATTTATGTTGCTCGATGATGCTTTGCCTGGCCGGATCCTGAAGCTTCACGTCTTTCGGCGAGTGCGGGCGACATCACCCATAAGGGAAGAGAGATCACCATGCTCGAAAGTTGTCAGAATGCTCAGGAACGCTGGGGTGGAGTGCATCTGCTGATCGATCGCTGGTTGCAGGAGCGTCACGAACTGGTTCGAGCCTATGATGCTCTCGGCGCCAAGCCTGAGGCTCTAGGCGAAAACCGAAAGCCATTGCAGGAGTTCTGTGGTGTCCTGGTCGACTACGTGTCTGCCGGTCATTTCGAGATCTATGAGCAACTCACCGGTGAAGCCAAGGCGTTCGGTGACAAGCGCGGGCTGGAACTGGCCGATACGATTTACCCGCGCATCGACGTCATCACGGAAAAGCTGCTGGCGTTCAACGACCTGTGCGATGCCGGCAAGTGTGTTGCCGAGAAGTTCAAGGAGCTGGGTGGTTTGCTGCATGAGCGCTTCGAACTTGAAGACTGCCTGATCGAAGTGCTGCACACGGCTCACAAGGAAGAGGTGCCCGCGCAGGCCTGAGCCTCGATCGCGTGCAAACTGCAAAACGGTGCGCCTTGCGCACCGTTTTTCGTTTGGGTTGTTTGTTCAGCCTGTTGCCCCGAGCAGTTCCACTTCAAACACCAGCGGCGTGAACGGTGCGATCAGGTCCCCCGCGCCGTCGGCACCATAGGCCTGCGCCGACGGGATCACCAGGCGCCATTTTGCCCCGACCGGCATTTGCTGCAATGCGCTGCGCCAGCCGTTGATCACGCTGTCGAGGCTGAACCATTGGGCCTGATCGTTCTGGTCGAACACCGTGCCGTCGGGCAGCCTGCCGATATAGCGAACCTGTACCTTGCCATTGGGGCCGGCCTTGGTCCCATTACCTGCAACCAGCTCGGTCAGCAGGATGCCATCGGCCAGTTCCCGGACGCCGGGCCTGGCTTTTTCAACGGTCAAGAAACGATGCTCTTTTTCCAGGGCTATCTCGCTTTGCGGTAGCGCGGGCTGCTCGGCAATCTGTGCTTCGTGCTCGGCCAGGATCTGCTCGATTCGCTCATCCGTGAGCGCCAGCGGCTTGCCCTGGTAGGCCTGTTGCAGGCCTTCTACCAGTGCTTGAATCTGCAACTGCGGAACCTCTTGGCGCAAGCGCTCGCCCAGGCTGGCACCGAGGCTGTAGGCAAGATCGTGGGCATCATTATTCGGGTTTTTTTCAGCGGCATACACCGTCGAAAATATCACGCACAAGGGCAACAACAGGTAACGCGACATGGGCGCTCTCCAGTCTGGAATGCGGTGGATTATGCCAGCGGGAATGTCATGGTCGGTGAACTGCTTTGAGAGGCGTGCAGAACATTTTCAGTTTGGTGCAACGCATGGCCATCGATACTGTCAACATGCCCTAGCGGCGGTAGCAGCAGAGGTCTAGTATGAGCCGCACCCACGTCAGCCAGGAGGTAAACCATGTCGGCCAATAAGAAGCCTGTAAATACTCCGTTGCACTTACTCCAGAATCTCACGGGCAGCCTGCTCGAGCATTTGGAAAATGCTTGCTCCCAAGCCTTGGCTGATGCTGAAAAACTGCTCGCCAAACTGGAAAAGCAGCGCGGAAAAGCACAGGAAAAACTGCACAAATCGCGCACCAAATTGCAGGACGCTGCAGCGGCCGGCAAAGCCAAGGCACAGGCCAAGGCCAAAGGTGCGGTACAAGAACTTGAAGAACTGCTCGACGCACTCAAGGATCGTCAGTCCGAGACGCGCAACTACATTCTGCAACTCAAGCGCGACGCCCAGGAAAGCCTGAAACTGGCCCAGGGTGTTGGTCGTGTGAAGGAAGCTGTCGGCAAGGTGCTGACCCAGCGTTTGGCCAAGCCTGCCGCTGCCGCCACGGCCACAAAAAAACCAGCGGCCAAACCGGCTGCTGCCAAGGCGCCCGTGAAAGCAGCTGCCAAACCTGCTGCCAAGGCACCTGCCAAAACAGCCGCCAAGCCAGCCGCGAAAAAACCGGTTGCTGCCAGTGCCGCGAAACCGGCTGCCAGACCCGCGGCCAAGCCTGTTGCTAAAACAGCCGCCGCCAAGCCGGCTGCCAAACCTGCAGTCGCCAAACCTGTAGCGGCAAAACCGGCCGCCAAGCCTGCTGCCGCTAAAGTCGCCGCCAAGCCAGTCGCCAAAGCGCCCGTCAAGGCGCCCGCCAGACCCGCAGCCAAGCCTGCGGCCACTGCCAAACCTGCCGCCGCCAGCGCCGCCAAACCGGTTGCGAAACCGGCTGCGAAACCTGCGGTGAAAAAGCCTGTCGCAGCCAAGCCTGCTGCTGCCACACCAGTGGCTGCGAAACCTGCGGCACCTACCCCAGCGGTGAGCACTCCGGCAGCTTCGCCTGCACCGGCAGCGGCAATCAGCACCCCGACCAGCGCTTCCTAAGCATCGGTCATCGCGACGCGCAGCTGATGCAGCGCGTCGCGACTCAGTTTGGCGGCGCTTACCGCCAATCCTTCCTGCCACGCGGCCAAGTCGTTCGCTTGCCCCGTCGGCCACCCCCGCGCCGATTGTTCCAGCCGCAACAGCAATTGCCGCTCGGCCTCCAACTCCAATGCCTTGACTTGCGCTCGCAGGATGCCGAGTGGTGCGTCTGAAACCGCAGCGGCTTTCCACTGCAGGCGTAACTGTCGTAGCGGCTGCACCACCTGTGAGTCCCAGGGCTCAGCCAGTTGAAGGAGCTGTTGCAGGCGTTGCGGGTTGCACGCCACGCCGCGTTCGCCGAGCCAGCAGGCGCAGAGCAGCAGGCACACGTTGGCGCCCGCCGCTTGCAGTGCCAGGCAGGCGTCTTCTACACCCGGGCGGGCGTAAGTGCTGAGGGAAAAGCTCCACAGGTCAGAGGACATAGTGCTACTCGCGCCAGTTGCGAGCGAAGCTGGTAGACTCCGCCGCCATTATGATTCGACTTCAGAACCTGACTTTACAGCGTGGCCCGCAACGTCTGCTAGAAGACGCCGAGCTGACCCTGCACGCCGGCCATAAAGCCGGCCTTATCGGTGCCAACGGCGCCGGCAAATCGAGCCTGTTCGCCTTGCTCCTGGGTGACCTGCACCCGGACTCGGGTGATTGCTTCCTGCCGGCCGACTGGCGCATCGCCCACATGCGTCAGGAGATCGACACGCTCGAACGCCTGGCGGTCGACTACGTGCTCGATGGCGACCTGCGCCTGCGTGAGGTGCAACGCGACCTCGCCGCGGCCGAAGCGGCCCATGACGGTGCCGCCCAGGCGCGCTTGCATTCGGAGCTCGACAGCGCCGATGGCTATACGGCCGACGCTCGCGCCCGCAAGCTGCTCGCGGGGTTGGGGTTCACGAATGAACAGATGGATCGCCCGGTCGGAGATTTCTCCGGTGGCTGGCGGATGCGTCTGAACCTGGCACAGGCACTGATGTGCCCGTCGGACCTGTTGCTGCTCGACGAACCTACCAACCACTTGGACCTCGATGCCATTATCTGGCTGGAAGAGTGGCTCAAGAGCTATCCCGGCACTCTGCTGCTGATTTCCCACGACCGGGATTTCCTCGATGCCGTGGTCGATCACGTGGCCCACGTCGATCAACGCAAGATTACGCTGTACCGCGGTGGCTACTCGGCGTTCGAGCGGGCCCGTGCCGAACGGCTGGCCCAGCAGCAACAGGCCTACGAGAAGCAGCAGGCGCAACGTGCGCACATGGAAAGCTACATCGCTCGCTTCAAGGCCCAGGCCACCAAGGCCCGCCAGGCCCAGAGCCGGATCAAGGCGCTGGAGCGAATGGAAGAGCTGTCCGCCGCCCACGTCGATTCGCCGTTCGATTTCGTCTTCCGTGAGTCGACGAAGATTTCCAGCCCGCTGATCGACCTGTCCGACGCCCGTCTGGGCTATGGCGAGAAAACCGTGCTGGAGAAGGTCAAGCTGCAACTGACCCCGGGTGCGCGGATTGGTCTGCTCGGCCCTAACGGCGCGGGCAAATCGACCCTGATCAAAAACCTCTCCGGTGAGCTGGAGCCTTTGGCCGGCCGCTTGACCCGTGGCGAGAACACGGTGGTGGGCTACTTTGCCCAGCATCAGCTGGACTCGCTGGATTCCAAGGCCAGCCCATTGCTGCATTTGCAGCGCCTGGCACCGACCGAGCGTGAACAGACCCTGCGCGACTTCCTCGGTGGTTTCGACTTCCGTGGTGCACGCATCGACGAACCGGTGTTGAACTTCTCCGGTGGCGAAAAGGCTCGCCTGGCACTGGCGTTGATCGCCTGGGACCGGCCGAACCTGTTGCTGCTCGACGAACCGACCAACCACCTGGACCTGGAAATGCGCCTGGCGCTGACCATGGCCCTGCAGGAATTCAGTGGCGCGGTACTGGTGGTCTCTCACGACCGTCATCTGCTCAAAAGCACCACCGATAACTTCTTCCTGGTGGCCGATGGCAAGGTCGAAGAGTTCGACGGCGACCTGGAAGACTATGCCCGTTGGCTGGTCGAGTACCGTCAGCGCAACGCGCCGGTGAGCACCACGCCGGTCAATCCGGACAAGACCGACAAGAAAGCCCAGCGCCAGGCCGCTGCCGCGTTGCGTCAGCAACTGGCACCGCACAAGCGCGAGGCCGACAAGCTGGAAACCGAGTTGGGCAAGCTGCACGAGAAGCTGGCGAAGGTTGATGCCAGCCTGGGCGACAGCGATGTTTACGAACCGGCGCGCAAGAACGAACTGCGTGATCTGCTGGCCGAGCAAGCGAAGCTGAAGGTCCGGGAAGCCGAGCTGGAAGAGGCCTGGATGGAATCCCTGGAACTTCTGGAGAACATGCAGGCGGAGCTGGAGGCGCTGTCTTGATGGAGGCCTTCAAGCTGCCGCTGCCGGCGGTGTGGGTCGATCCGATCTGGCTCGGCGTGCAGATTCTGCTGATCCTGTTGGCGGGTTACCTGACCCAACGCTTCGTGGCCAAGGGCCTGACCCGCCTGGGCGAGCGCTATCCGTTCCCACCGCAGTTGCTGATGCCGCTGCGAGGTGGTCTGCGCTGGCTGATCATGGGCAGCGCACTGATCTTTGTGCTGGAGCGCCTGGGCGTTTCCGCCACGGTACTGTGGACAGCGTTGTCCGGCTTTGTGGCGGTGGCCGCCGTGGCGTTCTTCGCCATGTGGAGCGTGCTGTCCAACCTGCTGTGCGCGATCCTGATCTTCACGGTCGGCCCGTTCCGGCTTGGCGACGTGGTCGAATTGGTGGACACCACCGACAAGCCCGGCGTCAAAGGTCGGGTCGTGGCGATCAACCTGCTGTACACCACGCTGATCGAGGCCGAAGAACTGGGTACCGGCAGCGCCATGGTGCAAGTGCCGAACAGCCTGTTCTTCCAGCGCTCGGTTCGACGCTGGCGCGGCAGCGACGCATTGCCTTCCAACGGCTTTGAAAAATAGCCGGGTGGGCGACAACGCTGGTCGGCAGCGGTCATTTCCTGCAAAAAATCGATAGTCATTCGTTGGCCGGCGCATTAGCTTAGACGTCTGATACGAGTCTGAGTCGAGGTGTGCAATGGTGCTTGAGACATGGTTGGCGTTTTTTGCCGCCTGCTGGGTGATCAGTCTTTCCCCGGGCGCCGGCGCCATTGCGTCGATGTCCTGTGGTCTGCAGTACGGTTTCTGGCGTGGCTATTGGAACGCCCTTGGCCTGCAATTGGGGCTGGCGATGCAGATTGCGATTGTTGCCGCTGGTGTCGGTGCGATCCTCGCCGCTTCGTCCACGGCGTTTTACGCGATCAAATGGTTCGGCGTGGCCTACCTGATCTACCTGGCGGTCAAGCAATGGCGTGCGCTGCCCAGCGACCTGAGCGATGACGCCGCCATCCGCCCGATCGGCAAGCCACTGGCATTGGTGTTTCGCGGCTTCCTGGTCAACGTCAGCAACCCCAAGGCGCTGGTGTTCATGCTGGCCGTGCTGCCGCAGTTCATTGACCCCCATGCACCGTTGGTGGCGCAGTACCTGATCCTGGGCGTGACCATGATCTGCGTCGACCTGATCGTCATGGCCGGCTACACGGGCCTGGCATCCAAGGTCCTGCGTCTGCTGCGCACTCCCAAGCAACAGCGCCGGATGAACCGCGCGTTCGCCGGTTTGTTTGTCGGTGCAGCCGGTTTGCTGGCAACCATTCGCAAGGCCGCGGTGTAAGCAGTCAGCGGTTAATCAAGGCGACCTGATCAGGTCGCCTTTTTTGTTTGTGCGCACTGAAATCCTGAACACAAAGACGACAAAGCTTGAGCGAAGGGCATTGAGAGTGAACAATGTGTAACTTCGTATTTCCATTTGAGACTCATTCATGACTGCGCCGTCCCGTTTTCTGGCCTGGTTGGTCTTTCCGTTGTTTGCACTGTGCAGTTTCAACCTGCTGGCCGACACCGTGGAAGGCGCCCCTCAAGCCCTGCATGTACTCGACTACGTGGGTGCGGATTACCCGGCTACGGTAGCGGCGGGCAAGGTGATCGATGCGGCCGAGTACCAGGAGCAGGTCGAGTTTTTAAAGGCGCTGCAAGGCTTTGTCGCGGGGTTGCCGGCGAAGCCGCAGAAGGCTGAGCTGGAGCAGGGCGTATCGGCCCTGCGCAAGGCTGTCGACGAACGCCAGGACGGTGCGAGCGTCGCCCGTCAGGCGCGACAGCTGGGGGCGAAACTGGCAGTGGCCTACGAGGTCAGTCAGGCACCGATCATTACCCCGGACCCCGCGCGGGGCGCACCGCTGTATGCACAGCACTGCTCGGTGTGCCACGGCGACAGCGGCGCTGGCGATGGCCCCGCAGGCGTTGGCATGGAGCCTGCGCCGGCGAACCTGCGTGATAGCGCACGCCAGGACCGCCTGAGCCTCTACGCGATCTACAGCACCCTTGGGCAGGGCGTTGAAGGCACGGACATGCCATCGTTCGCTGATCAGCTCGACGAGCGGCAGCGTTGGGACCTGGCCACCTACATCGCCAGTTTCAGTGCCGACCCGGCAGCGGCAAAAAGCGAGAAGACCTACAACCTCGCCGACCTGGCGCGCCAAACGCCGACCGAGGTGCTGGCGGCCGAAGGTCCCGAGGCGGCGGCAACCTTCCGTGCGCAGCGTGCCCAGCCACCGCAGGTCAAGCGAGGGCCGGCGCAACTGCTCGATTACACCGCCGCGACACTGGACAAGAGCATCGCCGCGTATCGAGCCGGTGAGCACGATCAGGCCTACGACCTGTCGGTGGCCGCGTATCTGGAGGGCTTCGAACTGGTTGAGAGCTCCCTTGACAACGTTGACGCGGTGGTGCGCAAAGACACTGAAAAATCCCTGATGGCCTACCGTCAGGCGTTGCAGGACGGCTTACCGGTCGAGCAGGCTGAACAGCGACTAGACGTGGCCAAGGCGAAACTGAAGGAGTCCGCCGGCCTGTTGGGCAGCGATGGCCTGAGCTGGTCCCTGAGTTACATCTCGGGTCTGTTGATTCTGCTGCGCGAAGGCCTGGAAGCGATCCTGGTGCTGGCGGCGATCCTCGCATTCCTGCGCAACACCGGTCAGCAATCGGCGGTGCGCAGTGTCAACGTCGGATGGGGGCTGGCGCTGCTGGCGGGCCTGGGCACCTGGGCGCTCGCGGCGTACGTGATCGACGTCAGCGGTTCCCAGCGAGAGCTGCTGGAAGGTGCGACGGCGCTGTTTGCCAGCGTCATGGTGCTGTGGCTTGGGGTCTGGATGCACGACCGTCGCCATGCGGCAGCCTGGCAGGATTACATCAAGAGCAGCCTGGTGGGCGGCGGTGGGCGCTTCGGGTTTGCGATCCTGGCGTTCTTCTCGGTGTACCGTGAGCTGTTCGAAGTGATCCTGTTCTACGAAACCCTGTGGCTGCAAGCCGGCCCGGCGGGTCATGAGGCGGTACTGGCGGGTGGCGCGACAGCACTGGTGCTGTTGGTGGGCTTGGCCTGGGTGATTTTGCGCGGCTCGGCGAAACTGCCGCTGGCCCTGTTCTTCAGCATCAACGCCGGCTTGCTGTGCGCATTGTCGGTAGTGTTCGCCGGGCATGGGGTGAAAGCCTTGCAGGAAGCCGGGATCTTTGGCACACGGCCGGTGCCGTTCTTTGATTTCGACTGGCTGGGGATTCATGCCGACGCCTACTCGCTGAGTGCGCAGGTGGTGGCGATCCTGGCGATCATTGTGCTGTACAGCCGCAGTCGCATGGCCGAGAAGCGCCGGGTGCCAGCCGCTTGACCCTGGTCGCTGTTTGCAAGAGAGGAAAAACCTGATGCGCGTATGGATCGATGCCGACGCTTGCCCCAGGGCTGCGAAGGACCTGGTGGTGAAGTTCGCCCTCAAGCGCCAGTTCGAGGTGGTGCTGGTGGCCGGTCAACCACAGATCAAACCGGGCCTGGCCCTGGTGAAGCTGATCGTGGTGCCCAGCGGTCCGGATGCGGCCGACGATTACCTGGTGGAGCATGCGGTACCGGGTGAGCTGGTGATCTGCAGCGATGTGCCGCTGGCCGACCGTCTGGTGAAGAAGGGGGTTGCGGCGCTGGACCCTCGGGGCAAGGAGTTCGACACGCAGAACATGGGCGATCGCCTGGCGGTGCGTAACCTGTTCACCGATTTGCGTGAGCAGGGCCAGGCGGGCGGCGGTCCCGCGCCGTTTGGCGAACGTGACAAGCAGGCGTTTGCCAATGCGCTGGACCGGATATTGACGCGGTTGTCCCGCAAGCCCTGAGACGTACACCTTCCTGTGGCGAGGGCGCTTGCTCTCGCTGGGTTGCGGAGCGACCCCAAGGCCACCGGTCCTAGGCGGCTTGATCACACCCACACAGGGTGTGGGGAACGATCAATACATGTCGGCCAATGTCATGCATCGTTTTCGTGGGTCAACTCCAGTACCCGGTCAACCAGCTTGTTGATCCCCGAAGCCGCTTCACTGATCGACTGCGCCAGCATGTAGGCGGGGGTGCTGACCAGTTTGCGCGCCTTGTCCTCAACGATCTCGGTCACGGCACAGTCCGCGTGGATGGCGCCCATCTTGTCCATGGCAGCGGCAGTGTCGGCGTCGTTGCCGATGGTGCAGGTCACGCCGGGGCCATAGATCTTCGCGGCCAGGGCTGGCGAGATGCAGATCAGGCCAACCGGCTTGCCCGCTTCGGCAAAGGCTTCAGTCAGGGCCAGAACATCCGGTTGCACGGTGCAGGCGGCGCCTTCGACGGCAAAGCTGGACAGGTTCTTGGCGGCGCCAAAACCACCGGGCACGATCAGGGCGTCGAAGTCTTCGACGCTCGCTTCGCGGATGTCCTTGATGTTCCCCCGGGCAATGCGCGCCGACTCCACCAGCACGTTGCGCGACTCGGGCATTGCTTCGCCCGTCAGGTGGTTGACCACATGCATTTGCGCGATGTCAGGGGCAAAGCACTGGACCTGCGCGCCACGCTGGTCGAGGCGCAGCAGGGTAATCACGCTTTCATGGATCTCGGCGCCGTCATAGACGCCACAGCCGGAAAGTATCACTGCAACTTTTTTGCTCATGGGTTCTTCTCCAGATACATGGCGTTAAATGTCCACTAATTTGTCACGCGTTGCCATAGGGGAGTCTGGCGGTTGCGCCTAATCTTTTGACAATCCATTGCAAGCGGGCCGGGTCATGAATTTCGTTTTGTATGCCGTGCCGTTTTTCTTTCTGCTGATCGCCATCGAGTTGCTGGCGGACCGCTGGCGTGGGGTGAGCAATTACCGGGTGGCGGATGCCATCAACAGCCTCGGCACGGGTGTGTTGTCGACCACCACGGGACTGCTGACCAAGGGCGTCGGGCTGGTGACGTACGCATTCGCCCTCAAGCACCTGGCGCTGTTCGAGCTGCCGGCCGAGCGCCTGTGGGTGTGGGTATTTGCCTTTGTACTCTATGATTTTTGCTATTACTGGCTGCACCGGATGGGGCATGAGCGCAACATCCTGTGGGCGGCGCACTCGGTGCACCATCAAAGCGAGGACTACAACCTCTCCACCGCGCTGCGCCAGACCAGTACCGGCTTCTTGCTGGGTTGGATTTTCTACCTGCCGATGGCCGTGCTCGGCATACCGCTGTTGGTGTTCGTCAGTGTCGCGGCGTTGAACCTGCTCTATCAGTTCTGGGTTCACACCAAACACATTCCCAAGCTGGGCTGGTTCGAATGGTGCTTCGTGACGCCGTCCAATCATCGCGCCCACCATGCGCAGAACGCTCTTTATATGGATCGCAACTACGGTGGGGTGTTCATCATCTGGGACCGTCTGTTCGGTACGTTTCAGGAAGAGGACGACAACGAGCCGGTGATTTTCGGCGTGACCACGCCTCTGGCGAGTTGGAACCCGTTATGGGCGAATATGCAGTTCTATGCGCAGCTATGGGCGGATGCACGTCGCGCCCAGAGTGGTTGGGACAAGCTGCGAATCTGGTTCATGCGCACGGGTTGGCGCCCGGCGGACGTGGCGGCGAAGTACCCGATGAACAAGCCGGACCTGAGCCGGTTCCGCAAATTCGAAGTGCCGTTGGACGGCCGTCTGCAAGGGTATGTCGCGGTTCAGTTCTGCCTGTATATCGCGCTGGGCAGTTACCTGATGAGCCTGGAGCACGCGCTGCCAACGGCCGCCCTGGTAGTGGGCTGGGGAGCGGTGGCATGGGGTCTGTTTGTGCTGGGGGCGATGCTGGAGAATCGCCCGCAAGCGTTCAGGCTGGAGGTGTTGCGGCTGGCGTCGAACCTGCCGCTGGCGGGGCTGGCACCGCTGGTCGGGCTATGGCCGGCCAGCACGGCAGGCTGGGTTGGCCTGCTCGGTTACAGCGTGCTCAGCGGGATCGGCCTCTACTGCTGCGCAAGCCGCATCACTCGGCTGGCGTCGTAGGTTCGCCAGCCTTGGCCTTCTCGGCCTTCAAGGCTTGTTCGTCCGCATAGATCTTCTTGGCCAGGCGAGCATTCTTGAAGCGCCGACGCAGCCACAGGATGAGGCCCAGCACCAGCAACGCGCCCAGTACCCACAGCTCGTACTTCTTGACGCTGCCCAGCATGCCCTCGAGCACTGCACCGAAGTGATAGGCGGCGGCCGCCAACGCGGTGGCCCAGATGGCGGCACCGATACCGTTGAGCAGCAGGTAGCGGCCTGGCGGATAACCCGAAAGGCCAATGGCCACGGGCATGACCGTGCGCAAGCCGTAGACGAAGCGAAAGCTCAGTACCCAGATGTCCGGATGCTTGCGAATGTGCTCCAGCGCCCGGTCGCCCATCAATTGCCAGCGTGGTTTGCGTGCCAGCAGTTTGCGGCCGTGCTTGCGCCCCAGGAAGTACCACAGTTGATCGCCGGCATAGCTGCCGAGGAAGGCCACGACCACCACGATATTGATGTCCATGTATCCACGGAACGCAAGGAAGCCGGCGAGCACCAGAATGGTTTCGCCTTCGAAGAACGTGCCGAGAAAGAGGGCAAAGTAGCCAAAATCATTCAGGAATTGTTGGAGCATTGTCTGGGTGCTGGCGAAATGAACGCGCAGCCTAACCCTTCAGGCCCATGGAGGAAAGTATCCAAATGTGTCTCGACGTGAACATTTCCTACAAGGACAATGGATGCGACTACCGGTCACGGGGGTGCACACAACTGTAATCTGTTGGTCATAATGGATGCTTATAACTGTCACGCTCGCCTGCCAATGCGGGCTCAGGAGTCTGTCGTGAGCTTTACCCCCGCCAACCGTTTGTTTCCTGCAACCCGCCTGCGTCGCAATCGTCGTGACGAGTTTTCGCGTCGTCTGGTACGTGAAAACGTGCTGACCACCAATGACCTGATTCTGCCGGTATTTGTGCTGGACGGTGAGAACCGTCGCGAAGCGGTGGCCTCGATGCCTGGCGTCGAGCGCCTGACCATCGACCTGTTGCTGGAAGAGGCGGCCGGTTGGGTCGAGCTGGGTATTCCGGCCGTCGCCCTGTTTCCGGTGACGCCGACCGAACTCAAGTCCCTCGACGCGGCGCAAGCCTGGAACCCGGACGGCATCGCCCAGCGCGCCACGCGTGCCCTGCGTGCACGCTTCCCGGAGCTGGGGGTGATCACCGACGTCGCGCTGGATCCGTTCACCACTCACGGCCAGGACGGTATTCTGGATGAAGAAGGCTATGTGCAGAACGACATCACCGTCGATGCGCTGGTCAAGCAAGCCCTGTCCCATGCCGCTGCCGGTGCCCAGGTGGTCGCCCCGTCGGACATGATGGACGGCCGCATCCAGGCCATCCGTGAAGCGCTGGAGCTGGCAGGTCATGTCAACGTGCGAATCATGGCCTACTCGGCCAAGTACGCCAGTGCCTACTACGGCCCGTTCCGCGATGCCGTCGGTTCGGCGCTGAACCTGGGCAAGGCGAACAAGGCGTCCTATCAAATGGACCCGGCCAACGGCAACGAAGCGTTGCACGAAGTGGCTAGCGACTTGTCAGAAGGTGCGGATATGGTCATGGTCAAGCCAGGCATGCCGTACCTGGACATTCTTTACCGGGTCAAAGAAGAATTCAAAGTGCCGACCTTTGTCTATCAGGTCAGCGGTGAATACGCCATGCACATGGCGGCTATCCAGAATGGCTGGTTGAGCGAAGGGGTTATTCTTGAATCCCTGACCGCTTTTAAACGTGCCGGTGCTGATGGCATCCTCACTTACTTTGCCGTACGTGCCGCCCAATTGTTACGAGAGCAAAAATAGCCCTCCCAGGAACATTCGATGAATACCGAAGGCCTCACTGAAGTTGCCGTAAAAGAAGCTCAACCCGTGGTCGAGCCAGTCGTCGAACCCCCGCTGGAGATGGAGCCTGCTCCGCCCGCGGTGGTGGTCGACGTGGCACCCGCGGTACCGGCGATCGCTATTCCCGGTCTGGATGACAGCAGCCTGTACATCCATCGCGAGTTGTCGCAACTGCAGTTCAACATCCGCGTGCTGGAACAGGCGCTGGACGAGTCCTATCCATTGCTGGAGCGACTGAAGTTCCTGCTGATCTTCTCCAGCAACCTGGACGAGTTCTTCGAGATTCGCGTAGCCGGGCTGAAAAAACAGATCACCTTCGCCCGTGAACAGGCCGGTGCCGATGGCCTGCAACCGCATCAGGCACTGGCACGCATCAGCGACCTGGTGCATGGCCAGGTTGATCGCCAGTACGCGATCCTCAACGACATCCTGTTGCCGGAGCTGGAAAAGCATCAGGTGCGCTTCATTCGTCGGCGCCACTGGACCACCAAGATCAAGACCTGGGTGCGCCGCTACTTCCGCGACGAGATTGCCCCGATCATTACCCCGATCGGTCTCGACCCGACGCACCCGTTCCCGTTGCTGGTGAACAAAAGCCTGAACTTCATCGTCGAGCTCGAGGGTATCGACGCCTTCGGCCGCGATTCCGGCCTGGCGATCATCCCGGCGCCGCGTCTGCTGCCGCGCGTTATCAAGCTGCCGGAAGAAGTCGGCGGCTCTGGCGACAACTATGTGTTCCTGTCGTCGATGATCCACGCGCACGCCGATGACCTGTTCCAGGGCATGAAGGTCAAGGGCTGCTACCAGTTCCGCCTGACCCGCAACGCCGACTTGTCGGTCGACACCGAAGATGTGGAAGACCTGGCCCGTGCCCTGCGTGGTGAGCTGTTCTCCCGTCGCTACGGTGATGCGGTGCGCCTGGAAGTGGCTGATACCTGTCCGAAACACCTGTCCGATTACCTGCTCAAACAGTTCAACCTGCACGAGACCGAGCTGTATCAGGTCAACGGCCCGGTCAATCTGACGCGGCTGTTCAGCATTACCGGCCTGGACAGTCAGCGAGAACTGCAATACCTGCCGTTCACGCCGCAGATCCCGAAACTGCTGCAAAACAGCGAGAACATTTTCAGTGTGATCAGCAAGCAGGACATCCTGCTGCTGCACCCGTTCGAGTCGTTCACGCCGGTAGTCGACCTGCTGCGCCAGGCGGCCAAGGACCCGCATGTGCTGGCGGTTCGTCAGACCTTGTACCGCTCCGGCGCCAACTCGGAAATCGTCGATGCACTGGTCGACGCCGCGCGAAACGGCAAGGAAGTCACAGCGGTGATCGAGCTGCGTGCGCGGTTCGATGAAGAGTCCAACCTGCAACTGGCCAGCCGTCTGCAAGCGGCCGGTGCGGTAGTGATCTACGGCGTGGTCGGCTTCAAGACCCACGCCAAGATGATGCTGATCCTGCGTCGCGAGGCCGGCGAGATCGTCCGTTATGCGCACTTGGGGACTGGTAACTACCACGCCGCTAACGCCCGTCTGTACACCGACTACAGCCTGCTGACGTCCGACGACGCCTTGTGTGAAGACGTTGGCAAACTGTTCAGCCAGTTGATCGGCATGGGCAAGACCCTGCGCATGAAAAAGCTGCTGCATGCGCCCTTTACCCTGAAAAAGGGCATGCTCGACATGATTGCCCGCGAAACCCAGTTCGCCGTCGAGGGCAAGCCGGCGCACATCATCGCCAAGTTCAACTCGCTGACCGATCCGAAGATCATTCGCGCGCTGTACAAGGCCAGCCAGTCAGGGGTGCGTATCGACCTGGTGGTGCGTGGCATGTGCTGCCTGCGCCCAGGTATCGCCGGGGTTTCGCACAATATTCATGTGCGCTCGATCATCGGTCGCTTCCTGGAGCACACGCGGGTCTTCTACTTCCTCAACGGCGGCGAAGAGCAGATGTTCCTGTCCAGTGCCGACTGGATGGAGCGCAACCTCGACAAGCGCGTCGAGACCTGTTTCCCGGTGGAAGGCAAGAAGCTGATCACGCGGGTCAAGAAAGAGCTGGAGCTGTATCTGACCGATAACACCCACAGCTGGAGCCTGCAGTCGGACGGTCGTTACGTGCGCAATACGCCGACCGGCAACCAGAACCCGCGCAGCGCCCAGGCGACCCTGCTGGAGCGATTGGGCAGTCCGATCCTGACCGTCAGCAACTAACGCGCTGGCATCGGGCAAAAAAATGGCGATCCGTGTGGATCGCCATTTTTGTTTTCAGCGAACGTTCAACACCACGCCCACCCGGGTCAGCCACTCCGCCTCCAGGGCAAAGTCGGCCTGGGTCAGCTGGTTTTCGTCCAGCCAGTGCTCCGGGAACTGCACATCCAGATTGTCGCCATTGGCATGCAGCGTGACCTGCGGCATCGCCTGGGTGCCACGGATGTGATGAAACAGAATCGCAAAGCGCAATAGCACGCACAGGCGAATCAGCTTGATGCCGTCATCGCCGAACTCGGCGAACTTGTCCTTGGGGATGTTGCGGCGGTGGCCACGCACCAGCAGTGCCAGCATCAGCTGGTCTTCACGGGAGAAGCCGGCGAGGTCGGAGTGCTCGATCAGGTAGGCGCCATGCTTGTGGTACTGGTAGTGAGCGATGTCCAGCCCGACTTCATGGACCTTGGCCGCCCAGCCCAGCAATTCGCGCCAGACACCGTCGTCCAGGTCCCAGTCTGCTGCCACCTGGTCGAACGCATGCAGGGCCTTGCGCTCGACGCGTGCGGCTTGCTCCAGGTCAGCATGGTAGCGCTCCATGAGTGAGCCCAGGGTGCGCTCACGGACGTCTTCATGGTGGTGACGGCCCAGCAGGTCGTAGAGCACGCCTTCGCGCAGGGCGCCTTCACAGTGGTCCATGCGTTGCAACTCAAGCGCGTCGAAAATCGCTTCGAGGATCGCCAGGCCGGCGGGAAAGATGGCACGACGGTCGGGCTTGATGCCTTCAAAGTCGATTTTCTCGGCGTCGCCGAGTTTGAACAGCTTGCGCTTGAGCCAGGCCAGCCCTTCGGCGTTGACCTCGCCGGTGCCATGGCCACCCGCTTTCAGTGCCAGGCCAATGGCGCGGATAGTGCCTGAGGAGCCGATGGCTTCATCCCAGGTCAGGCGGTGCAGGGCGTGTTCGATGCTCATGATCTCCAGCCGTGCCGCGGTGTACGCCTGGGCGTAGCGGGCCGGGGTGATCTTGCCGTCCTTGAAATAGCGCTGGGTGTAGCTCACGCAGCCCATTTGCAGGCTTTCGCGCAGCAGCGGCTCAAAGCGCTGGCCGATGATGAACTCGGTGCTGCCACCGCCAATGTCGGCCACCAGGCGCTTGCCCGGGGTGTCGGCGAGCGTGTGGGAGACGCCCAGGTAGATCAGGCGTGCTTCTTCACGGCCGGAGATGACTTCTACCGGGTGGCCGAGGATTTCTTCGGCCCGGCGGATGAATTCGGCACGGTTGCGCGCTTCGCGCAGGGCGTTGGTGCCCACGATCCGCACGGCGCCCTGGGGCATACCGTTGATCAGTTGGGCAAAGCGCTTCAGGCAATCGAGCCCGCGCTGCATGGACTCTTCGCTGAGCTGGCGCTCTTCGTCGATCCCGGCAGCCAGTTGAACCTTCTCGCCAAGCCTCTCGAGAATCCGGATTTCATTGTGGTGAGCTTTGGCTACAACCATATGAAAGCTGTTGGAGCCCAGGTCGATAGCGGCGATCAGGGACAGATTCTTGGCTTGGGATTGGGGCATGGTGTGGGGGTCTCGGTCGATAACCCGCCCATCGTGCCACGATCAACCGCCGCCGCCAACGCGCAGCGCTGAATGCCTTGATCCAGACAACGTCTGTGGCGAGGGGGCGCGCCATCACTTGACTTGAGCTATACCCAAAGTCATGGGCCGCCATAGCGAGGCTCAATCATCTGCGGCTTCCTGAACGAGGGAAGGGCAGCTATGATGGGCCACGTTTTTTTGCTTACAACCTGGAGACTTCCATGAGCAGCGATCTTATCAAACACGTTAGCGACGCTAGCTTCGAAGCTGACGTACTCAAGGCCGAAGGTGCTGTACTGGTCGACTACTGGGCTGAGTGGTGCGGTCCATGCAAGATGATCGCTCCGGTCCTGGACGAAATCGCTGAGACCTACAAAGGCAAGCTGACCGTTGCCAAGTTGAACATCGACGAGAACCAGGAAACCCCGGCCAAGCACGGCGTGCGTGGTATCCCGACGCTGATGCTGTTCAAGAACGGCAACGTCGAAGCCACCAAGGTCGGTGCGCTGTCGAAGTCGCAACTGGCTGCCTTCCTCGACGCCAACATCTAAGCGTCGTTGCAAGTGTCACCCAAAAAGCCCCGCAAATCGCGGGGCTTTTTCGTTATTCAGGGCTAGACGCTCCTAAACTCAGGTGTTACATTCGGTCCCGCACTGGTTCCTCCAGTGCCCCCTGCAAGCCGTCGCCGACGCTCTCCTTTTCGAATAAGTACGCGATCCTGTCGCCTTCTCCGCGGCGCGGCCTCATTAAGCCGAAGGCTTAATTTCCCCCCCCTCCATAAATGATTACGTCATTCCTATATGAATCTGACTGAACTCAAGCAAAAGCCGATTACCGAACTGCTCGAATTGGCCGAACAGATGGGCATAGAAAATATGGCCCGTTCGCGCAAGCAGGACGTGATTTTCTCCTTGCTCAAAAAGCACGCGAAAAGCGGCGAGGAAATCTCCGGTGATGGCGTGCTGGAGATTCTCCAGGACGGCTTCGGCTTCCTGCGCTCCTCGGACGCTTCTTACCTGGCCGGCCCGGACGATATCTACGTCTCGCCAAGCCAGATCCGTCGCTTCAACTTGCGCACCGGTGACACCATCGTTGGCAAGATCCGCCCGCCGAAAGAAGGCGAGCGTTACTTCGCACTGCTCAAGGTCGACACGATCAACTACGATCGTCCCGAGAACGCGAAGAACAAGATTCTCTTCGAGAACCTGACCCCGCTGTTCCCGACCGTGCGCATGAAGATGGAAGCCGGCAACGGTTCCACCGAAGACCTGACCGGTCGTGTCATCGACCTGTGCGCACCTATCGGCAAAGGCCAGCGTGGTCTGATCGTTGCACCGCCAAAGGCCGGTAAAACGATCATGTTGCAGAACATCGCAGCCAATATCACCCGTAACAACCCGGAAGTTCATCTGATCGTGCTGTTGATCGACGAACGTCCTGAAGAAGTGACGGAAATGCAGCGCACCGTGCGCGGCGAAGTGGTTGCCTCGACGTTCGACGAGCCGCCAACCCGCCACGTGCAGGTTGCCGAAATGGTGATCGAGAAGGCCAAGCGCCTGGTTGAGCACAAGAAAGACGTGGTCATCCTGCTCGACTCCATCACTCGTCTGGCACGTGCCTACAACACCGTGATCCCGAGCTCCGGCAAGGTACTGACCGGTGGTGTCGATGCTCACGCCCTGGAGAAACCAAAGCGTTTCTTCGGTGCTGCACGGAACATCGAAGAAGGCGGCTCGCTGACCATCATCGCCACCGCGCTGGTTGAAACCGGCTCGAAGATGGACGAAGTGATCTACGAGGAATTCAAGGGCACCGGCAACATGGAGCTGCCACTGGATCGTCGTATCGCTGAAAAACGCGTCTTCCCGGCCATCAACATCAACCGTTCCGGCACCCGCCGTGAAGAGTTGCTGACGGCTGACGACGAGTTGCAGCGCATGTGGATCCTGCGCAAGCTCCTGCATCCGATGGATGAAGTGGCGGCCATCGAGTTCCTGATCGACAAGCTGAAACAGACCAAGACCAACGATGAGTTCTTCCTGTCGATGAAACGCAAGTAAGTTGACAAGGCTCAACAAAAAGCCGGGGAAACCCGGCTTTTTGTTATCTGATTATTGATGAACTGGCAGTTCAGTGTTCTGAACCCCGGGGTTCGGCGCTAAACTGCCAGCCCCGAACGCCACGGCCAATACGAGGCTCACGCATGCAGTATCGCGACTTGCGCGACTTTATCAGCGGTCTGGAACAGCGCGGCGAACTCAAGCGCATCCAGGTCCCGGTGTCCCCAGTGCTGGAAATGACCGAGGTCTGCGACCGCACCTTGCGGGCCAAAGGCCCGGCGCTGCTGTTCGAGAACCCCACCGGCTATGACATCCCGGTGCTTGGCAACCTGTTCGGCACGCCAGAGCGCGTGGCCCTGGGCATGGGTGCAGAGGCCGTCAGCGAGCTGCGCGAGATTGGCAAGCTGCTGGCCTTCCTCAAGGAACCCGAGCCGCCCAAGGGCCTGAAAGACGCCTGGTCCAAGCTGCCGATCTTCCGCAAGATCATCTCGATGGCGCCCAAGGTCGTCAAAGACGCGGTCTGCCAGGAGGTGGTCATCGAAGGCGACGACGTCGACCTGGCGATGCTGCCGGTGCAAACCTGCTGGCCGGGCGATGTCGGCCCGCTGATCACCTGGGGCCTGACGGTGACCAAGGGGCCGAACAAGGACCGGCAGAACCTCGGCATCTATCGCCAGCAGGTGATTGGCCGCAACAAGGTCATCATGCGCTGGTTGAGTCACCGTGGCGGCGCGCTGGACTACCGCGAGTGGTGCGAGAAGCACCCGGGCCAGCCGTTCCCGGTGTCCGTGGCGCTGGGCGCTGACCCGGCAACCATTCTGGGGGCGGTGACGCCTGTGCCGGACAGCCTGTCCGAGTACGCCTTCGCCGGCCTCTTGCGCGGCAACCGTACCGAGCTGGTGAAGTGCCGTGGCAACGACCTGCAAGTACCGGCCACTGCCGAGATCATCCTGGAAGGCGTGATCCATCCGGGCGAGATGGCCGACGAAGGCCCTTACGGCGACCATACTGGCTATTACAACGAAGTCGACAGCTTCCCGGTGTTCACCGTCGAGCGCATCACCCATCGCATCAAGCCGATCTACCACAGCACCTACACCGGACGTCCACCGGATGAACCGGCGATCCTCGGTGTGGCGTTGAACGAAGTGTTCGTGCCGATCCTGCAAAAGCAGTTCCCGGAGATCACCGATTTCTACCTGCCACCCGAAGGCTGCTCGTACCGAATGGCCATCGTGACCATGAAGAAGCAGTACCCGGGCCACGCGAAGCGGGTAATGCTGGGTGTCTGGTCGTTTTTGCGACAGTTCATGTACACCAAGTTCGTTATCGTCACTGACGACGATATCAACGCCCGCGACTGGAACGACGTGATCTGGGCCATCACCACGCGCATGGACCCAAAGCGCGATACGGTGATGATCGATAACACGCCAATCGACTACCTCGACTTCGCCTCGCCGATTTCCGGCCTGGGGTCGAAGATGGGACTCGATGCCACGCATAAGTGGCCTGGTGAAACCACCCGCGAGTGGGGCCGGGTAATCGTCAAGGATGAGGCGGTGACACGCCGGATCGATGCCATCTGGAATCAATTAGGAATAGATTGATGCGTGTAACCTTGCAGCCGTCCGGAGCAGTGCTAGAGATACTGCCCGGCGAGCGGATTCTCGATGGGGCGCGGCGCCTGGGCTACGAATGCCCGCAGAGCTGCCGTAACGGTAACTGCCACGTCTGTGCGGCGCTGTTGGTCGAAGGTCGGGTCGAGCAGTCCGGCAATGTGCGTGACCACGGCGAGTTCTACACTTGCATTGCAGAGCCGCTGGAAGACTGCATCGTATTGTGGGATGGCGTCCTTGCGCTGGGAGAGTTGCCGGTGCGCACCTTGTCGTGTCAGGTCATTGAGTGCAAGGACGTCGGCGGGGATACCTGGCGGGTTCGCCTGCGGGCACCGGCCGGCAAGCCGCCGCGCTATCACGCCGGCCAGTACCTGATGATCGAGCGTGAGAATGGCGAGAAATCGGCCTTTTCCCTGGCCTCGGCTCCCCATTCCGGTCGCGACCTGGAAATTCATGTATTGGCGCGCGAAGCCAGCGCACTGCGTCTGATCGAGCAGTTGCAGCGCAATCGCATGGCGCGGGTCCAGTTGCCGTTCGGTGACACCCACCTGGCGGAACTGCCGGAAGGGCCGCTGGTACTGATCGCCGCAGGCACCGGTATGGGGCAGATCCACAGCCTGCTCGAGCACTGCCGGGCCAAAGGCTTCAAGTATCCGGTGCATCTGTATTGGGGCGTGCGCCGTCCTGAAGATTTTTACCAGATGGAACACTGGGATGAATGGATGAAGCTGCCCAACCTGTTCCTGCACCAGGTCGTCAGCGACCTGTGCGGCTGGGAAGGGCGCTGCGGCATGTTGCACGAGGCGGTCTGCCAGGATTTCCCTGATCTCAAGGCCCTGCACGTCTACGCCAGCGGCTCGCCCGCGATGGTCTACGGCACGCTGGATGCGCTGGTCGAAGCCGGGATGGATGCCCATCAAATGCGCGCCGACGTATTTGCATATGCGCCGCGATCTTGATCCGCGCTCTTGAGCCGCGATCTTGATCCACGATCTTGATCCGCATTCGTTAATCGAAACGCCTTCGTTCCAACTCTCTATATAGCCCATCGGTATTTATTCAATTGAATAAATACCGAGCGGCTATATGTCATTCAGACATCCCGTTCAGCACCATGCCATGGCACTTAAGTTGCCTTGAAACAAATGTGCCTTATTGTTACGCCCGTGCGTTCTATTGAGTAATTGTTTACCCGCGGGGAGCTGAACGCTATTCGCCATGACAGCCATTGAATCTGCTTTTTTGAATCTGGCTTACCCTCCGCGGCTCGATCTGGGGCCGCAACTGACGCACGAGCAATTGCTTCACTCCATGCAAAGCACCCTGGCCCGACACAAGGGCGGGCCGGTGTGGTTGTTCGCCTACGGCTCATTGATCTGGCGCCCGGAATGCACGGCGGTCGAGCGGGTGCGCGCACGTGTGCATGGCTACCATCGCGGCTTGTACCTGTGGTCCCACGAACACCGTGGCACGCCGGAGTTGCCGGGCCTGGTGTTTGGTCTGGATCGGGGCGGTTCGTGCAGTGGCTTTGCCTACCGCCTGCCCGAAGAGCAACTGGAGGCTTCACTCTATGCCCTTTGGCAGCGCGAAATGCCGGTGCCGTCCTATCGTCCGCACTGGCTCACCTGCCGGTTGGCGGATGGCAGCAAGGTTCAGGCATTGGGGTTTGTATTGGAGCGACACCTGCCCAGTTATGCCGGTAACTTGCCGGATCACGTACTGAGCCAAGTGTTCGAAAACGCTTGCGGGCGCTACGGCACCACTCGCGATTATGTCGAGCAGACCGCCAGTGCCCTTCGTAGCCACGCCATGCCAGACCGGAATCTGGAGGCGCGGCTCAAGCGTTGCGGGTCATCGAAGGATCAAGCGATCGCTTCACGGCCCTGACTGGCCACTTGCTTGTGCCACAGGGTCGGCGCCAGGAATGCCATGGCCAGCAGGCAAGCACCGATCAGCAGCACGAAACCGCCATCCCAGCCGAAGTGGTCCACGGTGTAGCCCATGGCGGCACTGGCCGCGACCGAGCCGCCCAGGTAGCCAAACAGACCGGTGAAGCCTGCCGCCGTGCCAGCGGCTTTCTTCGGAGCGAGTTCCAGCGCCTGCAGGCCGATCAGCATCACCGGGCCGTAGATCAGGAAGCCGATCGACACCAGTGCGATCATGTCGACCGTCGGGTTGCCGGCCGGGTTCAGCCAGTAAACCAGGGTGGCGACGGTCACCAGCGCCATGAACACCATGCCGGTCAGGCCGCGATTGCCACGGAACACCTTGTCCGACAGCCAGCCGCAGAGCAGGGTGCCCGGAATGCCGGCCCACTCGTAGAGGAAGTACGCCCAGGACGTCTTGTCGACGGTGAAGTGCTTGGCTTCCTTGAGGTAGGTCGGTGCCCAGTCCAGTACGCCGTAGCGCAGCAGGTAGACGAATACGTTGGCCAGGGCGATGTACCACAGCATTTTGTTGCGCAGCACGTATTTGACGAAGATGTCCTTGGCGCTGAATTCTTCTTCGTGGCTGTCATCGTAGCCGTGCGGGTAGTCGTTCTTGTACTTCTCGATCGGCGGCAGGCCCACCGATTGCGGGGTGTCGCGCATCATGATAAAGGCAAACACCGCGACCAGCAGCGCCACGGCGGCAGGCACGTAGAACGCCGCATGCCAGTCGTTGAACAGGCCCATGCCAATCAGGAACAACGGGCCGATCAGGCCGCCACCGACGTTGTGCGCGACGTTCCATACCGACACCACGCCACCGCGTTCCTTCTGCGACCACCAGTGCACCATGGTCCGCCCGCTCGGCGGCCAGCCCATGCCCTGGGCCCAACCGTTGATGAACAGCAGGATGAACATCATGGTCACACTGGACGTCGCCCAAGGTGCGAAACCGAACACGAACATCACCCCGGCCGACACCAGCAGGCCAAATGGCAGGAAGTAGCGCGGGTTGGAGCGGTCGGACACCAGGCCCATCAAGAACTTCGACAGGCCATAGGAAATCGCGATAGCCGACATCGCCAGGCCCAGCTGACCGCGGGTATAGCCTTCTTCAATCAGGTAGGGCATGGCCAGGGAGAAGTTCTTGCGCAGCAGGTAGTAACCCGCATACCCAATGAATATCCCGGCGAAGATTTGCCAGCGCAGGCGCCGGTACGTGCTGTCTACGTCTTCTTCAGGCAATGGCGCCTGATGTGCGGCAGGGCGAAAGAAAGCAAACATTCAAGAGCTCCAGAATTCTTGTTTTGACTGCGGATGCGAATGTTACAGTTTCGTTACCGAAAATAGCACTGCTTCTCATCTGTTAAAAAGGCGTAAATGAACAAAGTCGCACATTCTTTTATGAACATGTCGCTCAGATATAAGTAGGCGACGGCGTAGGGCGTTTTACTTCGGCTGACATCAACGAGATCTACACGTAAGGAAGGGCGACGTTTTGGGAGGTTTCCCGCGTCTGGATCGGAAGTGGGGGGATGGGGTTGCCGGAGGGTGAGTTTTAACCTTTAGCGCGGGTGCCAAATCTGGTACATCGATCGCGGAGGGGCGTCATGCGCTGGCTTGGTCTGGTTTTACTGTTGTGTGCCGCGGGTGATGGGGTGGCCGGGGCTCTGTACCTGGTCCCGGATTACACTCCCAAGCCGAAGTACCCCAGGGAACTTCAGCGGGCGGGGATTTCCGGCGAAGTGCAAATTGGCTTGACCATCCAGGCCGATGGCTCGGTCAGCCAGGTGAGGGTGCTGGAAAGCGCCCCTCCGGGTGTTGCCGAGGCAGCCAAGGCGGTTATCAGTCAGTGGCGCTTCAAGTCCTGGGCCGTCGATGCCGACACCCAGGCTGAAGTGGAGGTGATCGCGCCGATGCGTTTTAGTCTGGATCTGGATTTGCCTTTGGGCGTTAACCAGTGGTTGAGTCGATTGTTGTGTCGGGAAATCACTCAATACACGGTCAATACGCCACGTTCGAGTTGGATGGACGCGACACCCTTTCATTACACCCGAGGGCATCTGTCGAGCGTGTTTCACGCAGAGCAGTTACCGGAAACCGAGCGACTGGCGCTGATCGCCAAGTTCAATGCCAGCGTGCCGGACATTGTTGATCGCTGCCGCGAGCATCCATCGCTCAGGTACAAACGAGTGATCCCTGCAGAAATTCGCAAGTTGCTATAGAGGAAGGGGAGAAAGCGACCTGGACACCCTCTGCCGGTATTCAGGTCGCGTGTGCGATTTAGCGGACCTGTACCACCACCTTCCCAACTGCCTTGCGCTGGCCAAGATCGTTGATGGCTTGCGCAGCATTGCTGAGCGGATACACCTGGGACACCAGTGGCTTCAACTTGCCTTCGGCAAACCAGTCGAACAACTGCTGGAAGTTCGTCGCGTTGTCTTGAGGCTGGCGCTGGGCAAACGAGCCCCAGAACACCCCCACCACGGCTGCGCCTTTGAGCAGGGCCAGGTTCACGGGCAGTTCCGGGATGCGGCCGCTGGCAAAACCCACCACCAGCAGCCGACCGTTCCAGGCGATGGCGCGAACCGCCTGGTCGAACAGGTCGCCGCCGACCGGGTCATAGATCACGTCGGCACCCTGACCATCGGTCAGGCGCTTTATTTCGTCCTTGAGGCTGTTTTCGCTGTAGTTGATCAGCTCATCGGCACCGGCGGCCTTGGCCACGGCAAGTTTCTCGGCGCTACTGGCGGCGGCGATGACCCGGGCACCCATGGCCTTGCCGATTTCCACGGCAGCCAGGCCCACGCCACCGGACGCGCCCAGCACCAGCAAGGTTTCCCCAGGTTGCAACTGGCCACGCTGTTTCAGGGCATGCATCGAGGTGCCGTAGGTCATGCTGAAGGCCGCGGCGGTGTTGAAGTCCATGGACGGCGGGATCGGCAACACGTTGTAGCCCGGCACTGCCACCTGCTCGGCAAAGCTGCCCCAGCCGGTCAGCGCCATGACCCGGTCGCCCACCTTGAGGTGGCTGACCTTTTCGCCGACCGCGCTGACCACGCCCGCCGCCTCACCGCCCGGGGAAAACGGGAAGGGCGGCTTGAACTGGTACTTGCCCTCGATGATCAGCGTGTCCGGGAAGTTGACCCCGGCGGCGTGCACCTCCAGCAGGATTTCGTTCTTCTTGGCGACAGGACTGGCGACTTCTTCCAGCACCAGCGATTCGGCGAGGCCGAAGGCTTTGCACAGCACGGCTTTCATCAGGGCTATTCCTTTGGGAGTGATGGCCGATAAGTGTAGGTGTGTGAGTCAAGCGGTCAACGAGCATGCCCCGCCCTGATAGCCAGCCATAAGCTTTGCGCTTGGGCTTGTCGGGGCGGGTCGCTATGCTGGGCCGCAAACCGGATAAGGAGCGAATTGTGAAAGCGTGGATCATGTTGTTGCTGGCCCTGTCTCTGCCTGTGGCAGCGATGGCCGAAGAAGCCAAAGAGGGCGAGGCGCCGAAAGTCAGCTACATCAGCCTGAGCCCGCCGTTCGTGGGTAACTACGGCCTGGATGGCACGCCCAAACTCAAGGTCTACAAGGCCGACGTGGCACTGCGGGTGACGGGTGATGAAGCGGCCAAGGCAGTGAAGGCCAACGAACCGTTGATCCGCAACCAATTGGTTGCCCTGTTCGCCCAGCAAACCACCGAGACCATGAACAACACCGAGGCCAAAGAGAAGCTGCGCCAGGAAGCCTTGAAGCAGACCCAGCAGGTAATGAACGACGAAACCGGTAAGCCGGTGGTCGAGGATCTGTTGTTCAACAACCTGATCATTCAATAAAGCGTGTTGCTTGCCGGCGACTGCCTGTGTGCAATCGCCGCATGGCTTACGAACGCAACGCCAACACTGCCGCCCACTGCTCGGCTGTCACCGGCATCACCGATAGCCGGGAGCCTTTCTGTACCAGCGGCATGTCGGCCAGTGCGGTTTGTTGTTTGAGGTAGTCGAGTTTGAGCACGCGGGGAAACGTCTCGACGTGCGCGACATTGATCGCGCTCCAGGCGTTTTTTTCGGGCGTGGCTTTTGGGTCGTAGTAATGGCTTTCAGGCTCAAGCGCCGTCGGGTCCGGATAGGCGGCTTCGACGATCCGGCCAATCCCGGCAATCCCGGGCTCGGGGCAGCTGGAGTGGTAAAAGAAAAACTCGTCGCCGACCGCCATGGTCCGCAGGAAGTTGCGTGCCTGGTAGTTGCGAACGCCGTCCCAGCGGGCTTCGCCGAGCCGTTCAAGGCCTTTGATCGAGAGCTCGTCGGGCTCGGATTTCATCAGCCAATAGGCCATCTTTTATGCTCCGAAAAGGGCGCTGGGAAAGTCGTTCGGCCATTTTATGACAAACCGACAGTCGGTTGGCGCCAGCGTTTGCGTGTCGCTGCACGTTACCGCAGAATGCCGGACTTTTAAGCAAGACGCGGCAAGCACGGCCTGTAACGGACACCGCTGCTGACATCGTGTGTGATATGCCTTGAGGGGGGCAATCGATGAAACGCAAACCGGATTTACTATGGGTTTTGGTGATTGTGTTCGGTTTGGGCGTCGTGACCACCGGTTACGCGCAAAGCCTGTGGGCGAACAAGACCGATGCGCCGATCGAAGTCGCGCAACAGGTACCACCCTTCAAGCGTTGATGCTCAACTAACAGGTGTCGCGGCCTTCGGTGGCGCCTGGTCTGCAACATACCATCGCCTGTCAGTCACCGTTGCCTGCAAGGGTACGTCCCAGCTCGCTTGAGCCAATTTCTCGACTTTCTGGCATTCATGGGCCAGCCCCAGCAGGATCGGCTTGCGCCAATTCTTGCGGCGCGCCAGGTAGGCCAGGCTGCGGTCATAGAAGCCGCCACCCATCCCCAGTCGTCCACCGCTTTCGTCAAAACCGACCAACGGCAACAACACCAGGTCCAGCGCCCAGACCTTGCGTTGCCGGGCCGGGTTGATCCGTGGCTCGGGGATGCGGAAACGATTGGGCCGCAGCTTTTCGCCGGGACGAACACGCTGGAAAACCATTTTGGTTCGCGGCCAGGCACTGAGCACCGGCAGGTAGGTCGCCTTGCCCCGGCGTTGTGCTTCACGCAGCAGCAAGCGCGGATCGATTTCACCGTCGGTGGGCAGGTACAGGGAGATATGTCTGGCTCGACGAAACAGTGGTTGTTGCGCCAACTGCCGATATAGCCCGCGGGCGGCCTGGCGTTGCTCACTGCGCGACAGGGCGCGGCGGGCCGTGCGCAGCATGCTTCGAAGTTGCGGGCGGGAAAGCGGCGCAGGTTCGGTCATCGTCATGGGCTGTTCGAGTGTCGAGGGCACCAGGACGGTGGCGTCGTAAAAAGCCAATGCCGGCAATAACCAGCATCGGCTTGAATCAGGCTCCCCGGATGAACCGCTGTCAACTTGGCCCTTGAACCCGAAAGTTCAAGGTGGAAGATGCAGTAGGCTTTAAGGCTTTCCGTCTAGCGGACATGCACACCAGCCCAACGTGCAACCTCCAGGGTAGTGCGAATCGGCTCAGGGACATCGTCAACTGGCAAGAACCCCAGGGAGTGGCGCGAGTATACCGCAACCACCCTCAGGAATCAGCCTTTGCTGACATCCGTATCGCTGGACAGCGCCAGGTCCACGCGATCGAGCAGGTCGCGCACTTGCTCGCGGGTCGAGGCGCTGGCCTGCACGTCCGGTCGTTCCTGGCTGTGCAGCAGGTCGTGAGTGATGTTCAGCGCGGCCATCACGGCAATGCGGTCGGCCCCGATGACTTTGCCGCTGCTGCGGATTTCGCGCATCTTGCCGTCCAGGTAACGGGCAGCGCTCACCAGATTGCTGCGCTCTTCCTGGGGGCAAATGATCGAGTATTCTTTGTCGAGGATCTGCACGGTGACGCTATTGCTTGAACTCATGAGTCTTGCTCCAGGGCCTTGAGGCGCGAAATCATCGATTCGACCTTACGCCGGGCGATTTCGTTTTTTTCAATGAGGTGCGCGCGTTCCTCGCGCCAGGTTTTTTCCTGAGCTAGTAAGAGTCCGTTTTGACTCTTAAGTTGCTCGACTCGAGTAATTAGCAGTTCGAGTCTGGCCATCAGCGCTTGCAGGTCGGTGTCTTCCATACGTGTTCCACAGGATTTGTCTGATGGGCGGTAACTGGCGGTCAGCCTTTAATAGTCTTGGCGTGTCTGTCGATGTAGGATACAGGGCTTCATTCTAGACATAGCGCCGCTTGGCGCCTAGCTGCCCATGCCCATTCAGAATTCTCCGTATCAAGCCTTCGCCACCCTGCTGAGTTCCAGCGGTCATCCCGCCTCGCCCGCCGAACTGCACGGCCTGCTACTCGGTCGCAGCTGCGCCGGTGCCGGCTTCGAAGTAGACGGCTGGCTGGTCGATGCCGCCGAACTGCTCGAAGGTGAACCACAAGACAGCGTTCGCAACGCCCTGATCGGCCTGCAGGAGATGGTCAAGGGCGAGTTGACCAGCGACGACATGACCGTCGTTCTGCTGCTGCCGTCCGACGACGCGCCGCTCACCGAGCGCGCGGCCGCACTGGGCCAGTGGTGCCAGGGCTTCCTCAGCGGGTTTGGCCTGAACTGCCGTGACAGCAGCGCGCTGAGCACCGAAGCCAGCGAAGTGTTGCAGGACCTGGCGGCCATCGCTCAGGTGCAAGACGCCCTGGAAGAGTCCGACGACGGCGAAAGCGACTACATGGAAGTCATGGAGTACCTGCGGGTTGCCCCATTGCTGCTGTTCACCGAGAACAGCAAGGCGGCGCCCGCTGCCAAGCCTTCTCTGCACTGATCCGCCTGCAAGGGACCTCCATCTGCCCATGATCCATATCCCGAAATCGGAATACACCCGTCGCCGCAAGGCGTTGATGGCGCAGATGGAACCCAACAGTATCGCAATCCTGCCGGCCGCCGCCGTGGCGATCCGCAATCGCGACGTCGAGCACGTCTACCGGCAGGACAGCGACTTTCAGTACCTCAGTGGTTTTCCCGAGCCTCAGGCCGTTATCGTCCTGATGCCTGGCCGGGAACATGGCGAATACATTCTGTTCTGCCGCGAGCGCAACGCCGAACGCGAACTGTGGGACGGCCTGCGGGCCGGACAGGAAGGCGCCATCCGTGAGTACGGTGCCGACGATGCCTTCCCGATTACCGACATCGACGACATCCTGCCGGGCCTGATCGAAGGCCGTGACCGGGTGTATTCGGCCATGGGCAGCAACCCGGAGTTCGACCGGCACCTGATGGACTGGATCAACGTGATCCGCTCCAAAGCGCACCTGGGTGCCCAGCCGCCGAACGAATTCGTTGCCCTGGATCATCTGCTGCATGACATGCGCCTGTATAAATCGGCGGCAGAAGTGAAGGTGATGCGCGAAGCCGCGCGGATTTCCGCGCAGGCGCATATCCGTGCGATGCAGGCCAGCCGTGCCGGTTTGTACGAGTTCAGCCTGGAAGCGGAGCTCGACTACGAGTTCCGCAAGGGCGGGGCGAAAATGCCGGCCTATGGATCGATCGTCGCCAGCGGGCGTAACACCTGCATCCTGCATTACCAGAGCAATGACGCACTGCTCAAGGACGGGGATCTGGTGCTGATCGACGCCGGTTGCGAGATCGACTGCTACGCCAGCGATATCACCCGCACCTGGCCGGTCAACGGCAAGTTTTCAGCAGAGCAGAAAGCGATCTACGAGCTGGTGCTGGCATCGCAGGAAGCCGCATTCGCCCAGATTGCACCGAACAAACACTGGAATCAGGCGCACGAGGCGACGGTTCAAGTGATTACGGCCGGCCTGGTGCGGCTCGGTCTGTTGCACGGCGATGTCGACGAGTTGATCGCCAGCGAAGCCTACAAGGCGTTTTACATGCACCGCGCCGGCCATTGGCTGGGCATGGATGTCCATGATGTTGGCGAGTACAAGGTCGGCGGTGAATGGCGGGTGCTGGAAGTCGGCATGGCCTTGACCGTCGAACCGGGCATCTACATTGCCCCGGACAACCTGAACGTGGCGAAGAAATGGCGCGGCATTGGCGTGCGCATCGAGGATGACGTGGTGGTAACCAGACAAGGCTGTGAAGTCCTGACCCGGGGCGTGCCGAAAACGGTCGCCGAGATCGAGGCCCTGATGGCCGCGGCACGGACCCAAGCCGCATGAGCCGCGTCAATCTGGCAATCATTGGTGGCGGCCTGGTCGGTGCCAGCCTGGCGCTGGCCTTGCAGGCTGGGGCCAAGAGCCGTGGCTGGAAGATCGTGCTGATCGAACCCTTCGCGCCCGGCGACAGCTACCAGCCCAGCTATGACGCACGCTCGTCGGCGTTGTCGTTTGGCGCCCGGCAGATTTATCAACGGCTGGGCCTGTGGCAGGAAATTTCCCGTCGCGCCGAGCCGATCAAGCAAATCCATGTTTCCGACCGTGGTCGTTTTTCGACCGCGCGGCTGTCGGCCATGGAAGAGGGCGTTCCGGCCCTCGGTTATGTGGTGGAGAACGCCTGGCTGGGCCAATGCCTCTGGCAAGGCCTGGACAAGGACGTGATCAGCTGGCGCTGCCCGGCCGAAGTCACGCGCATGGAACCGCTGGAAGACGGCTACCGCCTGACCCTCAACGATGAAACCTGCCTTGAATGCGACCTCGCGGTACTGGCCGATGGCGGCCGTTCGGGGCTGCGTGAGCAATTGGGGATCGGCGTCAAGAAACGCCCGTATAACCAGAGTGCGTTGATTGCCAACATCACCCCGAGCGAAGCGCACAACGGCATGGCCTTCGAACGCTTCACCGATGACGGCCCGATGGCCCTGTTGCCGCTGCCGGAAAACCGCTGCGCACTGGTCTGGACCCGTCAGGGCATGGACGCGCAGCGCCTGGCCGACCTGGATGAGCGCAGGTTCCTCAGCGAGCTGCAGGGAGTGTTCGGCTACCGCCTGGGCTCGTTGAAACAGGTGGGTGCCCGGCATCTGTATCCCTTGTCGCTGATCGAGGCCGAAGAGCAGGTGCGTCCGCATCTGGCTGTGCTGGGCAATGCCGCCCACAGCCTGCACCCGATTGCCGGCCAGGGATTCAACCTGTCGTTGCGCGATGCCCAGGCGCTGGCTGAAGCCTTGCTCGCCAACCCGGGCTCCCCGGGTGATTTCGCCACGTTGCAGGCCTATCGCGAACGCCAGCGGCTGGACCAGAACCTGACCGTGGGCTTCTCCGATCAGGTGACCCGCTTGTTCGGCAGCACTCAGCCGCTGGTGTCCCTGGGTCGCAACATCGGCCTGCTGGGCCTGGACCTGTTGCCGCCGGCCAAACGCTGGTTCGCCCGGCAGGCCATGGGCCTGGGAACACGTTCCGATGTTTAAGAAAACCCATTACGTGCGGCTCAAGCCGCAAGCGAGACAGGCTTAAAGCATGGACATGCGCGCAGATCTGCTGATTGTCGGGGCCGGAATGGTCGGGAGTGCCTTGGCGCTGGCGTTACAGAACAGCGGGCTGGAAGTCCTGCTGCTCGATGGCAGCCCCCTGAGCGTCAAGCCATTCGATGCGCAGTCGCCGTTCGAGCCGCGGGTGAGTGCCTTGTCGGCTGCCAGCCAGCGGATCCTTGAGCGCCTGGGTGTGTGGGAAGGCGTGGTCAAACGCCGCTGCAGCCCTTACTCGGACATGCAGGTCTGGGACGGCAGCGGCACCGGGCAGATCCATTTCTCGGCCGCCAGCGTTCATGCCGAAGCCCTGGGGCATATCGTCGAGAACCGGGTGGTTCAGGATGCGTTGCTCGAGCGCCTGCACGACTGCGACCTGGGCCTGCTGGCCAATGCCCGTCTGGAGCAGATGCGCCGTTCCGGTGATGACTGGCTGCTGACCCTGGCCGACGGCCGTACGCTGCGGGCTCCGCTGGTGATCGCGGCGGATGGTGCCAACTCGGCGGTGCGTCGCCTGACCGGCGTCGCGACCCGGGAGTGGGATTACCTGCATCATGCCATCGTCACCAGCGTTCGTAGTTCGCTGCCGCACCAGATGACGGCATGGCAACGCTTTACCGATCACGGTCCGCTGGCGTTCCTGCCCCTGGAGCGTGATGGACAACAGGATTGGTGCTCGATCGTCTGGTCGACCACCCCGGACGAAGCCGAGCGCTTGATGGCGCTGGATGACCAAGGCTTCTGCCGCGAGCTGGAGCGCGCCTTCGAGGGCCGCCTGGGCACGGTGCTGAGTGCTGACCCGCGCCTCTGTGTGCCGTTGCGCCAGCGCCACGCCAAACGCTATGTGGCCGAGGGCCTGGCCCTGATCGGCGATGCGGCCCACACCATCCACCCGCTGGCCGGGCAGGGCGTCAACCTGGGTTTCCTCGATGCGGCGGTGCTGGCTGAGGTGCTATTGCAAGCCGCCAGCCGTGGCGAGCGCCTGGCGGACGTTAAAGTCCTCAGTCGCTATGAGCGCCGGCGCATGCCCCACAACCTGGCGCTGATGGCGGCGATGGAAGGGTTCGAGCGCTTGTTCCAGGCCGACCCGCTGCCGCTGCGCTGGTTACGCAATACCGGCTTGAAAGTGGTCGACCAGATGCCCGAAGCCAAGGCGCTGTTCGTGCGCCAGGCGCTGGGGTTGAGCGGTGACTTGCCGGAGCTGGCCAAGGCCTGAGGCTGATGACCCCATCGCGAGCAGGCTCGCGATGGGGCGACGAACATTCATCACGACACGCCTGTCGCGCAACATTTGGTAACGCCTGCGCGGAGGGATCGGTTGAGAAGGCAAATGTGAGTCCTTATCATTTCGACTCACTTCAAATATCGAGAGACCGCTCCCATGTTGGCACCGAAGCGTCTACTGACAGCCATTGCCCTGACCCTGATTGGTACTGCGGCGCAGGCCGCCGACGAGGTAGTGGTCTACTCCTCGCGTATCGATGAGCTGATCAAGCCCGTCTTCGATGCCTACACCGAGAAAACCGGTGTGAAGGTGAAGTTCATCACCGACAAGGAAGCGCCGCTGATGCAGCGCATCAAGGCCGAAGGTGAAAACGCCACCGCCGACCTGCTGCTGACCGTCGATGCCGGCAACCTGTGGCAGGCCGAGCAAATGGGCATCCTGCAGCCATTTACCTCCAAGGTCATCGACGCCAACATCCCGCTGCAATACCGCGCCGCGTCCCATGCCTGGACCGGTCTGAGCCTGCGCGCCCGTACCCTGGCCTACTCCACCGAGCGGGTAAAACCTTCGGAAATGACCACCTACGAAGCGCTGGCGGACAAGCAGTGGGAAGGCCGCCTGTGCCTGCGCACCGCGAAGAAGGTCTACAACCAGTCGTTGACCGCCACCCTGATCGAAACCCATGGTGCGGCCAAGACCGAAGAAATCATCAAGGGCTGGGTCAACAACCTCGCCACTGACGTGTTCTCCGATGACACCGCCGTGCTGGAAGCCATCGCTGCCGGGCAGTGCGACGTCGGTATCGTCAATACCTACTACTACGGTCGCCTGCACAAGCAGAAGCCGGCCCTGCCGGTCAAACTGTTCTGGCCGAACCAGGCTGACCGTGGTGTCCACGTGAACCTGTCGGGCATCGGCCTGACCAAGTACGCGCCGCACCCGGAAGCCGCCAAGGCCCTGGTGGAGTGGATGACCACGCCTGAAGCGCAAAAGATCTTCGCCGACGTCAACCAGGAATTCCCGGCCAACCCGAGCGTGAAGCCATCGGCGGAAGTCGAAGCCTGGGGCAAGTTCATCCCCGATACCCTGCCGGTTGAAGTGGCGGGTCTGCGCCAGGCCGAAGCCATTCGTTTGATGGACCGCGCTGGCTGGAACTGAGCCACCCGGTATACTGCGCGTGTGGCGAGGGGGCTTGCTCCCGCATGGGGGTGAAGCGCCCCCGAATTGATCGTTCCCACGCGCAACCAAGGGACGTCGCCCCGGATGCTTTGCATCCAACCCTTTCAAGCGTGACGCTGAGCGTCACCGGCCATGTGCCCACGCAGAGCGTGGGCACAATCATTTGAGAGACAGTTTTTTGGCCCATCCCGCCCAACGTCGCTGGTACCCCCTGGTCTTCGCCATCGCCGCGCTGGTCCTGTTACCGCTGAGCGTGTTGCTGCTGTCGTGGCAAACCGTCGACCTGCAAATCTGGTCCCACCTGTGGGACACCCAGATGCCACGGTTGCTGGGCAACACCCTGACCCTGATCCTCGGTGTCGGCGTGGGTGTCACGCTGCTGGGTGTGAGCCTGGCGTGGCTGACCAGCCTGTGCGAGTTCCCCGGACGCCGCTGGCTGGATTGGGCGCTGATGCTGCCGTTTGCGATCCCGGCCTACGTGCTGGCGTTCGTCTTTGTCGGCTTGCTGGATTTTTCCGGACCGGTGCAAACCCTGCTGCGGGAATGGCTGGGCAGTGGCTTGCGACTGCCACGGGTGCGCTCTACCGGTGGCGTGATCCTGGTGCTGGTGCTGGTGTTCTATCCCTATGTCTACCTGCTGGCGCGCACGGCGTTCCTGGCCCAGGGCAAGGGCCTGATGGAGGCGGCGCGGGTGTTGGGCCAATCGCCTTGGCAGGCGTTCTGGCACGTGGCCCTGCCCATGGCGCGTCCGGCCATCGGCGCGGGCGTGGCCCTGGCCTTGATGGAGACGCTGGCGGACTTCGGTGCGGTATCGGTGTTCAACTTCGACACGTTCACCACTGCGATCTACAAGACCTGGTACGGCTTCTTCAGCCTGTCGAGCGCGGCGCAACTGGCCAGCCTGTTGCTGTTGGTGGTGATGCTGCTGCTGTATGGCGAACGCCGTGCCCGGGGGGCTGCGCGGGCCACCAATGAGCGTCCGCGAGGCCAGGCGCTCTATCACCTGCGCGGACTCAAGGCGCTGGCGGCGACCACCTGGTGCGGTCTGGTGTTTGCCTGTGCGTTCGTGATTCCGCTGCTGCAACTGCTGGCGTGGTTCTGGCAGCGCGGTCGTTTCGACCTCGACGAACGGTATGCCGGGCTGATCCTGCACACCGTGTACCTGGGGGCCATGGCCGCGCTGATCACGGTCTGCGTGGCATTGTTGCTGGCGTTTGCCCGGCGCCTGGCGCCAACCCGGACGATTCGCTCCGGGATCAGCGTGGCCAACATCGGCTACGCCTTGCCCGGTTCGGTGCTGGCGGTCTCGATCATGCTTGCGTTCAGCTACCTGGACCGCGAACTGGTGGTGCCGCTGTCGGGCTGGCTGGGCGGTGCAGGCAAGCCGTTGCTGCTCGGCAGCCTGTCGGCGCTGCTGCTGGCCTATCTGGTGCGGTTCATTGCAGTGGCTTACGGGCCGCTGGAAAACAGCCTGGCGCGGATCCGGCCGTCGCTGCCTGAAGCGGCCCGCAGTCTGGGGGTCAGCGGACCGCGACTGTTTTTCAAAGTGTATCTGCCGTTGTTGCTGCCGGGCACCTTGAGTGCAGCGTTGCTGGTGTTTGTCGATGTGCTCAAGGAAATGCCTGCCACCTTGCTGATGCGCCCGTTTGGCTGGGACACGCTGGCGGTACGGGTCTTTGAAATGACCAGTGAAGGCGAGTGGGCGCGGGCTTCATTGCCGGCCTTGACCCTGATTCTGGTGGGCCTGTTACCGGTCATCGGCTTGATCCGTCGCTCCGCTCATCGCATCGGTTAGGTGTCAGTCCTACACCTTGCGGCTACAATGCGCGGCATTCGGTGCGGATCGTCCTTCAGACAGGGTAACTGAAACTGGCTGAAAGCCTTATATTTCAAGGCTTTCACTCATGCAGTGCCTGTCCGCACCTTCGCCAAGCCCGGAAGGAGAAACCCATGGGACAGCGTACGCCTCTGTATGACCTTCATCTCGCACTCGGTGCGAAGATGGTCGATTTTGGCGGTTGGGATATGCCATTGCATTACGGCTCGCAGGTCGAGGAACACCATCAGGTGCGCCGCGATTGCGGGGTTTTCGATGTATCCCATATGACCGTGATCGATGTCAGCGGCCCCCAGGCCAAGGCCTGGCTCCAGCATTTGCTGGCCAATGATGTCGAACGCCTGCACAGCAATGGCCGTGCCTTGTACAGCACCATGCTCAATGAGCGCGGCGGGGTGGTCGACGACATGATCGTCTATCGCCTGGAAGACACTTACCGCCTGGTGGTGAACGCCGCCACCCGCGATCAGGACCTGGCCTGGATGCACGCCCAGCTCGGCGACTTTCACGTGCAACTGCACGAGCGCAGCGAACTGGCGATGCTGGCGATTCAAGGCCCGCACGCCCGGCAAAAGATCGCCGAACTGGTGACCCAGTCACGTGGCGCCCTGATTCAGCAACTCAAACCCTTCGAAGGCCAGTGCGACGGTGACTGGTTCATTGCCCGTACCGGCTACACCGGTGAAGATGGCCTGGAGATCGCCCTGCCGGCCGCTCAGGCGCCCGCGTTCTTCAACGACCTGGTGGGGGCCGGTATCTCGCCGATTGGCCTCGGTGCCCGCGACACACTGCGCCTTGAGGCCGGTATGAACCTGTACGGCCAGGACATTCACCAGGATGTTTCACCGCTGGCCTCCAACATGGCCTGGAGCATCGCCTGGGAGCCGACCACTCGTCAGTTCATCGGTCGCGCCGCGCTGGAAGCCGAACAGAACGCTGGCGTGCAACAAAAACTGGTGGGCCTGGTGCTCGAAGAGCGCGGGGTTTTGCGTGCGCATCAGGTGGTGCGTATCGCCGATGTTGGCGAAGGGGAGATCACCAGTGGTAGTTTCTCTCCTACGCTGAGCAAATCGATCGCCCTGGCTCGGGTGCCAATGGCAACCGCCGACCGGGCAGAAGTGGAAATCCGTGGCAAGTGGTACCCGGTCCGGGTGGTTAAACCGACCTTCGTGCGTCATGGCAAAACCTTGATCTAACCTTTTCTGGCGGACAACGACCGCTGCCATTTTTTTGAGGATACAGAACATGAGCGATATCCCAACCGACCTGCGTTATGCCGAAAGTCACGAATGGGCCCGTCTGGATGAGGATGGCGGCGTGAAAGTGGGGATTTCAGACCATGCTCAGGAAGCCTTGGGTGATGTCGTGTTCGTCGAGCTGCCAGAAATCGGCAAAGTGTTCGCCGCCGGTGATGCCGCGGGTGTAGTCGAGTCGGTCAAGGCCGCTTCGGATATCTACTCGCCAGTCTCCGGTACAGTCATTGCCATTAACGAAGCGTTGGCCGACAACCCGGAACTGGTCAACAGCGCACCCTATGACAGCTGGTTCTTCAAACTCGAGCCAAGCGATACCTCTGAACTGAACAATCTGCTCGCTGCCTCTGACTACAAGGCGGCCATCGGCGAGTAATGTTCGCTGCGCAGGGGCGGCCGAAGGCTGCTCCTGCACCGATCGCGTATGACGCCTTCTTCAAGGGCACTGTGACATCGACTGCTATGCTGGTTTGACCGTATCGCATCGACGCAGAGCGCCAATCAAGAGAGAGCCCGTCATGTCCCAGCTGCCCACTTTGAGCCAGTTACGCGACCCCAATGTCTTTCTGCGACGCCACCTTGGGCCGGACACCGCCGAACAGCAGGCGATGCTCGACAGCCTGGGGCTTGGCAGCCGGATCGAGTTGATCGAGCAGACCGTACCGCCGGGGATTCTCCTGAATCGCGAACTGGAGTTGCCGCCAGCGCTGGATGAAGAGGCCGCGCTGGCAAAACTGCGCGGCTATGCCGATCAGAACCAGGTCTGGACCAGCCTGATCGGCATGGGCTACCACGGCACCCTGACGCCCGCGGTAATCCTGCGCAACGTGCTGGAAAATCCGGGCTGGTACACCGCCTACACCCCGTACCAACCGGAGATCGCCCAGGGACGACTCGAAGCCCTGCTCAATTTCCAGCAACTGACCATCGACCTGACGGGCCTGGAGCTGGCCAACGCATCGTTGCTCGATGAAGCCACGGCGGCGGCCGAGGCCATGGCACTGGCCAAGCGCGTGGCGAAGTCGAAAAGCAATCTGTTCTTCGTCGACGAACACTGCCATCCGCAGACCATCTCCGTGGTGCGGACCCGGGCTGAAGGCTTTGGCTTCGAACTGATCGTCGACTCGGTGGATAACCTCAAGCAGCACCAGGTATTCGGTGCGCTGCTGCAGTACCCCGATACCCACGGCGAGATCCGTGACTTGCGCCCCCTGATCGCTCACCTGCACGCTCAGCAGGCATTGGCCTGCGTGGCGGCTGACTTGTTGAGCCTGCTGTTGCTGACTCCGCCGGGTGAAATGGGCGCGGACGTGGTGTTCGGCTCGTCCCAGCGGTTTGGCGTGCCAATGGGTTATGGCGGTCCGCACGCGGCGTACTTTGCCAGCCGTGATGAGTACAAGCGGGCGATCCCCGGACGGATTATCGGCGTCTCGAAAGACGCCCGTGGCAACGTTGCGCTGCGCATGGCCCTGCAAACCCGTGAACAACACATTCGCCGCGAGAAGGCCAACTCGAACATCTGCACCGCACAGGTGCTGTTGGCCAATATCGCCAGTTTCTACGCGGTCTACCATGGCCCGCAGGGGCTCAAGCGCATCGCGCAGCGGGTCCATCGGCTCACCTGCATCCTCGCTGCGGGACTTGAGCGCAAAGGTGTAAGCCGGCTCAACCCGCAGTTCTTCGACACCCTGACCCTGGAGGTCGGTGGCAGCCAGACCGCAATCATCGAAAGCGCCAAGGCCGCGCAGATCAACCTGCGCATTCTCGGGCGCGGGCAGATCGGCTTGAGCCTCGACGAGCAGTGTGATGAAAGCACCGTGGCCAAGCTGTTCGATATATTCCTCGGGGCCGATCATGGGCTGGAGGTGGCCGAGCTGGACAACGAACCGCTGCCGTCCGGGATTCCTCAGGGGCTGATGCGCACGACGCCGTATTTGCGCCATCCGGTGTTCAACGCCCATCACAGCGAAACCGAGATGCTGCGTTACCTCAAACAGCTGGAGAACAAGGACCTGGCGCTCAACCAGTCGATGATCCCGCTGGGCTCCTGCACCATGAAACTCAACGCCACCAGCGAAATGATCCCCATCACCTGGCCCGAATTCGCCAACCTGCATCCCTTTGCACCCAAGGAACAGGCGTTGGGCTACGGGTTGATGATCGAGGAGCTTGAGCGTTGGTTGTGTGCGATCACCGGTTTCGACGCGATCTGCATGCAGCCCAACTCTGGCGCCCAGGGTGAATACGCCGGGTTGCTGGCGATCCGCAAGTACCATGAAAGTCGTCAACAGGGCTCACGGGATATCTGTCTGATCCCGGCTTCAGCCCACGGCACCAACCCGGCGTCGGCGCAGATGGCCGGCATGCAGGTGGTGATTGTCGATTGCGACGAGGCCGGCAACGTCGACCTCGAGGACTTGAAGGCCAAGGCGATGGAGGCCGGCGACAAGCTTGCCTGCCTGATGGCCACGTACCCCTCGACCCATGGCGTATACGAAGAAGGCATCAGCGAAATCTGCGAAGTGATCCACAGTCATGGCGGCCAGGTATACATGGATGGCGCCAATCTCAATGCCCAGGTGGGGCTGGCACGCCCGGCGGACATCGGCGCCGACGTTTCCCACATGAACCTGCACAAGACCTTCTGCATTCCTCACGGGGGTGGGGGGCCGGGCATGGGACCGATCGGTGTCCGCGCCCACCTCGCGCCCTTCGTGGCCAATCACCCGGTGGTACCGATCGAAGGGCCGGACCCGCAAAATGGCGCGGTCAGTGCCGCGCCCTGGGGCAGTGCGAGCATTCTGCCGATCAGCTGGATGTACATCGCCATGATGGGCCCGCAACTGGCCGATGCCAGCGAAGTGGCGATCCTCTCGGCCAACTACCTGGCAGAGCATTTGTCCGGGGCGTTCCCGGTACTCTTCAGCGGGCGCAACGGGCGGGTAGCCCATGAATGCATCCTCGACCTGCGACCGCTCAAGACGCTGACCGGGATCAGTGAAGAAGACGTGGCCAAGCGCTTGATGGATTACGGCTTCCACGCGCCGACCATGTCCTTCCCGGTGCCGGGCACCTTGATGGTCGAACCTACCGAGAGTGAATCCAAGGCGGAATTGGATCGCTTTATCGGCGCGATGCTGAGCATCCGGGCGGAAATCTCCGAGGTGCAGAACGGCAACTGGTCCGCCGAAGACAACCCGCTCAAACGCGCGCCCCATACCCTGGCGGACCTCATCGGTGTTTGGGACCGGCCCTACAGTATCGAAACGGCAGTGACCCCGGATGCACACACCAGGGCCCACAAGTATTGGCCGACGGTGAACCGGGTGGACAACGTCTACGGCGATCGCAATCTGTTCTGTGCCTGTGTGCCGGTGGATGAGTACCGCTGACAGGCGCGGGGTGACGAACGCATGCCCTGTGGCGAGCGAGCTTGCTCGCGCTGGGCTGCGCAGCAGCCCCAAAGCCGGCACCGAGTTGTATCTGCAGCCTGCAATAGTCCTGTCGGGGGGCGCTTCGCACCCCAGCGCGAGCGAGCGCCCTCGCCATGGTCTGAAGTCGATTTCAGCGGATAAAAAAATGCCGCTCATGTGAGCGGCATTCTGTATTGCATCAATGAATCACTGTTGTGCGACGGCGTTCTTCGCCAGGATCGCGTTGGCCAACTCCATGTCGGTGGCCTTCAGGCCCGGGTTGTCGGCGCGTACTTTTTGCATCGCGGACTCGAGGAACGGCCCGCGAATGTTGCCGTCACTGGCGACAAAGCTGCCGGCATCGTCCTGGGCGGCGACGATCATCTTGTGATCCTTGAAGGTCAGGTAGGTGGACGCAGTGGTCGCACCGGAGGAAATGACTTCCTGCCAGAAGCTATCAGCCATTGCAGACCCTGCAGACAGGGATAGCAAGGCGAGGGTGGCAGTGGCCAGTTTGAAACGCATGGGGTGACTCCAGTTTGGGTTAACTGGCGGCTTTGATCGCAGTTACCCCAAACGAGTTCCGTGCCTTCAATCGGCGTGTTCAACCTTGAGCATCACCCCCTCCAGACCCACTACCCGGACCCTGGCACCTGCTGGTGAATCAGGCCCCTTGGCGATCCAGACACCATCCGCCACCTTGATCTTGCCGCGGCCGTCGACGATCGCCTCATGCACCACAAAGACGTTGCCGACCAACTCCTGTCCGCGCAGGTTGAGGTGGGGTTGATCGCTGACCCGAACCACACTGTGCTGGCGGCGCCACCAGTACAGGGCGGTCAGGATCGACAGCACGCCGAACAGCAGGAGCTGCAATTCCCAGGACAGTTGGGGCATGACAAAGGTCAGCACACCCACTGCCGCTGCGGCGAGCCCGATCCACAGCAGGTAACCGCCGGCACCGAACACTTCCAGGATCAGCAGGAGCGTACCCAGCGCCAGCCAGTCCCAATACGACAGGTGTTGTAGAAATGCCCACATAACGCGTGCCTCAGGCCTTTTTGCTGTCGAACGTGGCTTTGACGATCTCGCCGATACCACCTATCGCGCCAATCATCTGGCTGGCTTCGAGCGGCATCAGGATCACTTTGCTGTTGTTGGCCGAGGCCAGTTGGCCCAGGGCGTCGATGTACTTCTGTGCGACGAAGTAGTTCACCGCCTGCACGTTGCCGGTGGCAATCGCTTCGGACACCACCCGGGTCGCCTTGGCTTCCGCTTCGGCCTGACGCTCACGAGCCTCGGACTCCAGGAACGCCGCCTGACGACTGCCCTCGGCCTCGAGGATCTGCGCCTGCTTCTTGCCCTCGGCGGTCAGGATGGCCGAGGCTCGCAGGCCTTCGGCTTCGAGGATTTGCGCGCGCTTGATCCGCTCGGCTTTCATCTGCCCGGACATTGCCGCCATCAGGTCGGCGGGCGGGCTGATGTCCTTGATCTCGATCCGGGTAATCTTGATACCCCACGGTGCAGTGGCTTCGTCGACCGTGCGCAGCAGTCGTTCGTTGATGGCGTCACGCTGACTGAGCATCGCATCCAGCTCCATCGAGCCGAGTACGGTACGGATGTTGGTTTGCAGCAGGTTGCGTACCGCATGTTCGAGGTTGTTCACCTCATAGGCGGCCTGCGCGGTATTGACCACCTGGAAGAAGCACACGGCATCGATCTGCACCGTGGCGTTGTCGGCGGTGATGACTTCCTGCGGCGGGATGTCCAGCACGCTCTCCATCATGTTGATCTTGCGCCCGATGCGGTCCATCACCGGGATGATGACGTTCAGGCCGGGGTTGAGGGTGGTGGTATAGCGGCCGAATCGTTCGACCGTCCATTGATAGCCCTGGGGCACAACCTTGAAGCCCATGAGCAGGATGGCGACCACCAGGGCGAGGAACAGCAAAAGTACACTACCGATCTGCATGAAAAATCCTTGTTCAAGTCAATAAAGGGGTAGGCCTGAGTGTAGCGGCGTGATGGCCAGTTGGGGCCTACTACTTCTGTTCACTTTGTTGCGTTACCCGCAGCACTTCTTCAACCGTCGTCAGCCCCGCCGCCACTTTCTGCGCACCGGACAGCCGCAGGCTGCGCATGCCGTCCTGATACGCCTGGCGACGGATGGCCAGCAGGTCGGTGTCCGGGGTGATCAGGGCTTTAAGGGCGTCGGTCAGTGGCATGATTTCGTAGACCCCGGCGCGGCCGCGATAGCCGGTGTCGCGGCATTCCAGGCAGCCAACGGCGCGCTGGGCGTTGCTGGGCAATGGCGCTTGCCAGGGGCGCGTCAGGGTGTGCCAGTCGTCTTCGGTGAGGCTCAAGGGGGCTTTGCAGTGCGGGCATAAGGTTCGCACCAGACGCTGGGCCATGACCCCGAGCACGGTGGCCTTGATCAGGTAGTGTGGTATGCCCAGTTCCAGCAGGCGGCTGATGGCGCCCGGGGCGTCATTGGTGTGCAGGGTCGAGAGCACCAGGTGACCGGTGAGTGCCGCCTGTATAGCCATTTCAGCGGTTTCCAGGTCACGGATCTCGCCAATCATGATGATGTCCGGATCCTGCCGCATCAGGGCGCGCACGCCGCTGGCAAAGGTCAGGTCAATGTTGTGCTGGACCTGCATCTGATTGAACGCAGGTTCCACCATCTCGATCGGGTCTTCGATGGTGCACAGGTTGACCTCTGGCGTCGCGAGTTTCTTCAGGGTGGTGTAGAGCGTGGTGGTCTTGCCTGAACCGGTGGGGCCGGTGACCAGAATGATGCCGTTGGGCTGGCGAGTCATGTCCTGCCAACGGCGCAGGTCGTCGACGGAAAACCCCAGTTGGTCGAAGTCCTTGAGCAGCACCTGCGGGTCGAAGATCCGCATGACCAGCTTTTCCCCAAAGGCGGTGGGCAGTGTCGACAGCCGCAGTTCCACTTCACCGCCGTCCGGGGTCCTGGTCTTGACCCGGCCGTCCTGGGGTTTGCGTTTCTCGGCGACATTCATTCGCCCCAGGCTTTTCAGGCGGCTGACCATGGCCACGGTGACCTGTGGCGGGAACTGATAGACGTTATGCAGTACGCCGTCGATGCGAAAGCGCACGGTGCCTTGCTCGCGCCGGGGCTCGATGTGGATATCGCTGGCGCGCTGGCCGAACGCGTACTGGAACAGCCAGTCGACGATGTTGACGATGTGCGCATCGTTGGCGTCCGGCTCCTGGTCGCTGGCGCCGAGCTTGAGCAGCTGTTCGAAGTTGCCCAGGCTGTTTGTCTGCTGGTCGGTGTGGCTGGCGCCACTCACCGATTTGGCCAGGCGATAAAACTCCACGCAATAGCGCTGGATATCGGTTGGGCTCGCCACCACGCGTTTGATTGGGCGCTGCAGTACGTGGACCAGGTCGGCTTCCCAACCGCGTACGTAAGGCTGCGCGCTGGCCACGACCACGGCGTCGCGATCGATGGCGACGGCCAGAATCTTGTGGCGCTGGGCAAAGGCGTAGGACATCAGCGGGGTGATGTGCGCGACGTTGATTTTCAGCGGGTCGATGCGCAGGTACGGCTGGCCGGCCTGTTGCGACAGCCACAGGGTCAGGCTTTCCAGGTCCAGGCGCTTGCCGGGGCGGTGCAGGTCGTCGAAGTGTTGGCTGGCGAGAAATTCCAGCGGGTGCAGCTGGCTGTTGGCGGCGTTGCGTCGAGCGCCGAGCGCCTGTTCGGCGGTGTCCTGACTGATGAAACCCTGGGCGACCAGGTCGCGCAGCAGGTCATTGAGATCCAGCCAGCGATCCTGAGTGGCGAGTTGAACGGACATCCGGACTCCTTAGAGAAACGATCCTGCACCTGTGGTGTAGAGGGGTGCGTCTCTGACCACGGATTGCCAAGAATAGTCCCCGTCGGTGCCGACCGTTCGGCCGCTGCCCAAACAAGCATTGCGGGATTTTACCGGCGTGTTTCAGCCCGCCGCCTGCACGGGCTGCGCCCAGTGTGAGTCGGCCGCTTGCAGGTCTACCGAGCACACGCTGATCAGGTTACGCAGTTTTTCCGCGATCACCTGGGCGCGGTGCCAGCTCAAGCCGTCCATGACGATATCGAGTGCCAGCAGGTCGTCCCGGCGCTCTACGTTGACCGCTTGTGGCACCAGGAACTGCAGCGCAAACAGGTTCAGTGCCCGGCACAGCAGGTCCGGCTCGGCTTCGGCGAGCAATTGGTAGCGCACGCGGCAATGGGCGTTGTTGACGTTCCAGACGTCGGCACGGGGGGAGCAAGGGCTGACGGCTTCGAGCGGGGGCATGGTTTTTCTCCAGATCAATGGAGAAATTTTTACATTCGGTGCCGGGTATTTCTTATCTATGATGGGCGTTATTGCTGATTTATAGAATTGTTCTATTCGTCAGATCACTGATCTTGAGGTTTTTTATGCATAGCGAGCTGGATACGTACGACCGCAAGATTCTGGCGCTGCTGCAAGAGGACGCTTCGCTGTCCAGCGCGCAGATTGCCGAGCAGGTCGGGCTATCGCAATCGCCGTGCTGGCGGCGCATCCAGCGGATGAAGGACGAGGGTGTGATTCGCGCGCAGGTGACCTTGCTCGACCGCAAGAAAATCGGCCTCAACACGCAGATCTTCGCCGAGGTCAAACTCAACGCCCACGGGCGTTCGAACTTCACCGAATTCACCGATGCGATACGCGGTTTTCCGGAAGTGCTGGAGTGTTATGTGCTGATGGGGGCGGTGGATTTTCTGCTGCGGATCGTGACGGCGGACATCGAGGCCTATGAGCGCTTCTTCTTCGAGAAGCTGTCGATGGTGCCGGGGATCCAGGAGGTCAACTCGATCGTGGCCTTGTCCGAAATCAAGTCCACGACGAGTCTGCCGGTAGTGCGCTGACCCGACACTGATCGTTCCCACGCTCTGCGTGGTAATGCCTCAAGGGACGCTCTGCGTCCAGGTGACGCGGAGCGTCACCGGCTGCATTCCCACGCGGGAGCGTGGGAACGATCATCATCGCGATGATTACAGACGCAGCAGAGTCTTCCACGCGCGGTTCTGGTACACCGCAATCGCCTGCTGCTTGCGGGCATCGAGGACCTCGTCGGTGATCGACTCGTTGGCCAGGTGCGCCAGCTTGTTCAGTTCACCGTACAGGCGGTCCATTTCCGGGATGTCCAGCACGCCACGGGCGTGGTGCAGCCAGGCCTGGATGCGCTCGATGCGTGGCAGTTGCTCGGCCAGGTCTTCCGGCTGTTGCTGGTAGCGTTGCAGTTGCAGCGAGGTCGCCTCTTCGCCCAACAAGCGTGGCAGCCAGTTGCCCAGTTGCGCGGCGCCCTGGCGATTGCCACGGGTGTTGCGGTCGGTAGTCCAGGTGCGGGCCAGCAACCAGCGCGAGGCGTTCAGCGAGAACTGACCCCAGCGTGGGTCTTCGAGCTCTTCGAGGAACTGCTCCGGCGCGGCCTTGCGCACGTCTTCATCGTCCATGCCGGCTTGAACCAGCGGACGCCAGTCTTCGAGCAAGGCATCCAGAGCGACGCGCAAGTCGTGGGTCGACTGGCGTGGTGCCGCCTGGCCAAGGCTGGCGATCAGCGCGCGCAGTTCGGCGAGGTGCTCCACCCAGTCCAGCAGCAGGCGCCAGTGGCCATTGAAGCGATATTGCTCGGCCAGACGCTGGCTGCTGCCCAGCAAGTGCCAGCTCAGGGCGGCGAAGGCGTCGTCCAGTGGCATCTCGAAACTCAGTTCCGGCGCCGGCAAGCTCAGCGAGTAGCTGTTGGCGTCGAACAGGCGATAACCGCGTTCGGCCTTGCTGATGTCACACGGCATCAGCGCCAGGGTTGCGGCCAGCTCGGCGGCCAGTTCCAGCAACGCCGCCGGCTCGCCTTCGCGCAGTTCCAGTTCCAGCTCGCAGATTTCTTCCTTCTGCTTGCCCGCTACTACGTGGCCCAGGTCCAGAGCGGCTTCGATGACGACTTTGGCCTTGCCACGGCCCCATGCAATTTCAGCGTACTCGCGCACGAAATCGGTGGTGAAGATTGGCTTGAGGGTCTTTTTGTCCAGTTCGGCCAGTTCTTCAGGCCAGCATTCGCCGTCCAGTTTCTTCACGTCGAGCTTGGCTTTGGGCAGGTTCCAGTTGTGCTCGTTCCGCTCGGACAGGCCGGCGACACTCTGGCCGCGGGTCTTGAGGGTCTGAATCACCTCTTCGCCGTCACGGCGCAGGCGCAGGGCAACCTTGGCCAGGGCCAGGTCACGCTCTGGCGTGTCGAAGTACTGGTTCATCAACTCACGGCGTTCCCAGCCACTTTTGTTGCGTTTCTTCAGTAATGGATGCTCGCGCAGGGCAGCGAGGGTTTCGCGGCTGACGCGGAGTTTGATTTCGGTTTCTTTCTGCATGGCCGGAAAATCCAGGATCGGGAGCGCAGCCGGGGGAATGTGTGGCTGCCAAGGCCGTGCAGTGTACAGCACTCACCCGGGCTACGCGCCGCGACGGTTTATTCCTGTCACCGGATGGTTCTATGATGGACTTCACTTCGGGAGTTGGAGTCAGCGATGCCTTTGCCGTCCATGAAAGACCAGTTCGCTGCACTGATCGCCACGCCGTCCGTCAGTTGCACCCAAGCCCATCTGGACCAGTCCAACCGTCCGGTCATCGACCTGCTGGCCACCTGGCTCGGTGACCTGGGTTTTGCCTGTGAGATCCAGCAGGTCAGCCCCGGAAAATTCAACTTGCTCGCCAGCTTCGGCTCCGGCCCGGGCGGCCTGGTGCTGGCCGGGCACAGCGACACGGTGCCATTCGATGGCGCCCTGTGGCAGACCGACCCGCTGAAACTGACCGAAGCCGACGGGCGCTGGATCGGCCTGGGCAGCTGCGACATGAAGGGCTTTTTCGCCCTCGCCATCGAAGCCGTGTTGCCCTTGCTGGACAAACCGTTCAAACAACCGCTGATGATTCTCGCCACCTGTGACGAGGAAAGCTCGATGTCCGGTGCCCGGGCCCTGGCGGCGGCCGGCAGGCCGTTGGGCAGGGCGGCGGTGATCGGCGAGCCGACGGGGCTCAAGCCGATCCGCCTGCACAAGGGCGTGATGATGGAGCGTATCGACATCCTTGGCCAAAGCGGCCATTCCTCTGACCCCAGGCTGGGCCACAGCGCACTGGAGGCCATGCACGATGCGATGGGTGAATTGCGTGGACTGCGGTTGCTCTGGCAACGCGAGTTCAATAACCCGCAATTCGGCGTGCCGCAACCGACGCTGAACTTCGGCTGTATCCACGGCGGCGACAACCCGAACCGGATCTGCGGTCAGTGCTCGCTGGAGTTCGACCTGCGACCGTTGCCGGGCATGGACCCGCAGGCGTTGCGTGCGGCGATCCGGCAGAAGCTTGAGCCGATTGCCGAGCGCCACCAGGTGAAGATCGACTATGCGCCGCTGTTCCCTGAAGTGCCGCCATTCGAGCAGCCCGAAGACAGCGAATTGGTGCGGGTGGCCGAACGATTGACCGGCCACAGTGCCGAAGCAGTGGCGTTCGGCACCGAAGCGCCTTATCTTCAGCGCCTTGGCTGCGAAACCGTGGTGCTGGGCCCGGGCGATATCGCCTGCGCTCACCAGCCGGGAGAATTCCTTGAAATGTCACGTTTGCAGCCTACCGTGCATCTATTACGTCAACTGATCGAACATTACTGCCTGGTCCCGGCTTAAATCCCGGGGCAATCCACCCGTATTCATGAGGAGAGCGCGCGTGTCGCCAAGCCTGTTCCGACGATAACCATCAGCCCGCTGTGCGTCTTGCTTCGTCTTTTTTTCGGCTGCTATTTATTACAGGTGCAGGTGTTATGCCCGATTACGTCAACTGGCTTCGTCACGCGTCCCCTTACATCAACGCTCACCGCGATTGCACCTTCGTCGTCATGCTGCCTGGCGATGGCGTCGAACACCCGAACTTTGGCAACATCGTCCACGACCTGGTGCTGTTGCACAGTCTGGGGGTGCGGCTGGTGCTGGTCCACGGTTCGCGCCCGCAAATCGAAACCCGCCTCGCCGCGCGCGGCCTGACCCCGCACTATCATCACGGGATGCGCATCACCGATGCCGCCACCCTGGAGTGCGTGATCGATGCGGTCGGTCAACTGCGGATTGCCATCGAGGCCCGTCTGTCGATGGACATGGCGTCCTCACCGATGCAGGGTTCGCGCCTGCGGGTGGCCAGCGGCAATCTGGTGACGGCACGGCCGATTGGCGTGCTGGAAGGCGTCGATTATCACCACACCGGCGAAGTGCGCCGGGTCGACCGCAAGGGCATCAACCGCCTGCTGGACGAACGCTCCATCGTACTGCTGTCGCCGTTGGGTTACTCGCCCACCGGGGAAATCTTCAACCTGGCCTGCGAAGACGTCGCCACCCGCGCCGCCATCGACCTGGGGGCGGATAAGTTGCTGTTGTTTGGCGCCGAGATGGGCCTGATCGACGAGAACGGACGTCTGGTCCGCGAATTGCGTCCGCAACAGGTGCCGGCGCACTTGCAGCGCCTGGGTGCCAACTATCAGGCCGAGCTGCTGGATGCCGCCGCCGAAGCCTGCCGGGGCGGTGTTGGCCGTAGCCACATTGTCAGTTATGTCGAGGACGGCGCGTTGTTGACCGAGCTGTTCACCCGTGACGGCGGCGGTACGCTGGTGGCCCAGGAGCAATTCGAACTGCTGCGCGAGGCGGCCATCGAAGACGTTGGCGGTTTGCTGGATCTGATCAGTCCTCTGGAAGAGCAGGGGATTCTGGTGCGCCGTTCACGCGAAGTGCTGGAGCGCGAAATCGAGCAGTTCAGCGTGGTCGAGCGTGAAGGGATGATCATTGCCTGTGCGGCGCTGTACCAGATCGCCGACTCGGACGCCGGTGAACTGGCCTGCCTGGCCGTGAACCCGGAATACCGTCACGGTCGTCGCGGCGATGAACTGTTGGAACGGATCGAAAGCCGGGCTCGCGCCCAAGGGCTCAAAACCCTGTTTGTCCTCACCACGCGCACCGCGCACTGGTTCCGTGAGCGCGGCTTTGTGCCGAGCAGCGTAGAGCGTCTGCCATCGGCGCGGGCGTCACTGTACAACTACCAGCGCAATTCGAAGATCTTCGAAAAAGCCCTCTGAACGGATCGCTGCAGCCTTCGCCTTTGCCTCAAAGGTGAAGGCCGACGGCGTTCGTTCGTCTGGATGTCAGAAAAGTCCGAATCGATACATAGACTGTAACAATTGCCCCGGAAGATGCGCGCTCGGCAAACGGGCGTCGCTTTTTTGATCGGCCTTGACGAATATCAATGACAGATTTCATCAAACGATCTAAAAAAACTTAAGCAAATACCATTTAGGAATTAACCAGATTGCCGATACCCTGCATCCGGTTTGCTTGAGACGGGTTTGTATATTTCCGAATCGCATGAAAAACTACGAAATAATTCTTTTTAGGTTTATGGAAAGCTCATTAACCTGAACGGACCCAATGAGTGCGGTTAGACCATGGTCGTAGACACACCTTGTTACGATTGACTTGGCAGTCACGGTCTGGCGCTAATCGCACAGCTGTGGATCCGGGGCGTTAGACCCTGGACCTAAGAAACACAAAAATTAGAAACGAGAGGAGTGAAACATGAACAAGTCCACCTTGGCCCTGGCAGTGGCCGTAGGGGTTGTCGCGCAGCAGGCAGGCGCCGCTGGTTTTATCGAAGACAGCAAGGCCACCCTGGGTCTGCGCAACTTCTACATCAACACCGATAACCGTGATAACAACACCAAGGCTGCCGGTGCACAGAATAAGAACGAAGAGTGGGGCCAAGGCTTCGATCTGCGTTTCACCTCGGGTTACACCCAAGGTACTGTTGGTTTTGGTCTTGATGCCATCGGCCTGCTGGGCGTGAAACTGGATTCCGGTGGTGGCACCAACGGCGCGACCGCTACCTCGTACGGCGGTACTGTGTTCCCGAGCAAGTCCAACGGTGAAGCCGTTGATAACTTCTCGAGCCTGGGCCTGACGGCCAAAGCCAAGATTTCCCAGACCGAACTGAAGCTCGGCACCCTGCAGCCAAAACTGCCGGTGATCGTGACCAACGACGGTCGCCTGCTGCCGCAAACCTTCCAGGGCGGCCAGATCGCCACCAACGACATCAAGGACCTGACCCTGATCGGTGGCCAGATCGAGCACGCCAAAGGCCGTAACTCCAGCAACAACGAAGAGTTGTCCATCGCGGGCGCCAACAGCCCTACCGCTTCGGGTCGCGACAGCAACAAGTTCATCTACGGCGGCGGTGACTACAAGATCACCAAGGACCTGACCGCGCAGTACTACTACGGCAACCTGGAAGACTTCTACAAGCAGCACTTCCTGGGCCTGGTACACAACTGGTCGATCGGCCCGGGCGTGTTGAAGACGGACTTGCGTTACTTCAACAGTGGCGATGACGGTGCCAACGGCCACGATCCGGCCTACTACACCACCGGTGACTACGGCACGGGTATCACCAAGGGCAAGGTTGACAACAACCTGTTCAGCGGCCTGTTCCTGTACAGCGTTTCCGGCCACACCTTCGGTGGTGGTTACCAGGTCAGCAACGGTGACAGCGATTTCCCTTGGCTGAACCAGGGTGATGGCTCGTCGGCTTACCTGACCACTGACTCGCAAATCTCCAAGTTCGCCCGTGCCGGAGAGCGTACCTGGCAAGCTCGCTACACCTATGACTTCGCCAAGGTGGGTGCACCAGGCCTGACCGCCGGTGTGGTCTACCTGCGTGGTGACAATATCGACACTTCGGGTAGCGTGGGCACTAGCAAGCCACAGACCAAAGTCAACGCCACTGGCGCAAGCGAGTGGGAACGTGACCTGACCGTGGCGTACGTGATTCCTCAAGGCCCGCTGAAAAACCTGGGTCTGACCTGGAAGAACGCGATGTGGCGCAACGACATCCCGGGTCAACGCGACCAGGATGAAAACCGCCTGATCGTCAGCTACTCGATTCCGCTGTTGTAACAGCGCGCTTCGTCAGCTGTAAAAAAGCCCCGCCAGGCGTGAGCCTGGCGGGGCTTTTGTGTTTCAGAAAGGTCTACCCCCGTAGACCCTCCCTTGCTTCCCTCTCTACAGCAACTCAGGCCTTCTCGAACCTGGGGCGCAGCGTGGCCGTTGCACGCGGGCGCGTCCAATGAATAGATTTTTAATATCTCTATATGATCTAAGTAGATCATTATTTATTCTTTTTAATGTGTTTGAACACCGGGCACAGTAGGTTCATCACGCACTGACCAGGAGCAGCACCATGAGCCTCAGACTGGGCGACATCGCCCCCGATTTCGAACAGGATTCCAGCGCCGGTATCATTCGTTTCCACGAGTGGTTGGGCGACAGCTGGGGCGTGCTGTTTTCCCATCCGGCGGACTTCACCCCGGTGTGCACCACGGAGCTGGGGTTTACCGCCAGGCTCAAGGAAGACTTCGCCCGGCGTGGGGTCAAGGCCATTGCGTTGTCGGTCGACCCAGTGGACTCGCACCACCGATGGATTGAAGACATCAACGAAACCCAGGACACCCTGGTCAATTTCCCGATCCTCGCCGATGCCGACCGCAAGGTGTCTGACCTCTACGACCTGATCCATCCGAATGCCAACGACACCCTGACCGTGCGTTCGCTGTTCGTCATCGATCCGAGCAAAAAGGTTCGGCTGACCATCACCTATCCGGCCAGTACCGGACGCAACTTCCACGAGATCCTGCGGGTGATCGACTCTCTGCAACTCACCGACCACTACAAGGTGGCCACACCGGCCAACTGGCAGGACGGTGATGAGGTGGTGATCGTGCCGTCGCTCAAGGATGAAGACGAAATTGCCAAGCGCTTCCCCAAAGGCTATCGCGCCGTGAAGCCTTACCTGCGCCTGACGCCACAGCCCAACCGGTAGTCCATTATCGGGATGCGGTTCACCATGTAGGACAGCACCGTACACCGTGGCGAGCGAGCTTGCTCGCGCTGGGGTGCGAAGCGCCCCCAACAAGGCCCCGCAGGCTTTCAGACAAAGCCCGGTGATCGATTTGGGGCTGCTGCGCAGCCCAGCGCGAGCAAGCTCGCTCGCCACGGGAAGCGCTCTGCATGTGCGTACGCACACATTGTTCGACTTGCCCGCGATGGCGACTTTCAAGGCGCCACGGGATCCAGAGTGAACCAATTCACAAAGCAGGGGGGGTTCAGGCCGTTTCGACGGCCTTTTTTTGGTCTGCGGAAAGTCTGTCACAATATTCTTTTATGGAATAAACAAATGAATAAATATGATTTATAGATATAAAAATCACCTGTTAAGGTCACCTCAATCGAAGCGAGATCGCAAGCCGCGAATCGCCCATAACACGCAAGGAATCAACCCGATGCTGGTCGTCTCACTCGGAGGAAGTCCCAGCCAACGCTCCCGTTCCGGGGTGCTGCTGGATCGCTCCCAACGCTGGTTGCAACAACAAGGAGTGGAAGTGGTGAGTTATCAGGTACGGGACTTCCCGGCCGAAGACTTGCTGCACGCCCGCTTCGATAGCCCGAAGGTGATCGACCTGCTGCAACAGATTGAAAACGCCGATGGCCTGTTGATTGCCACGCCGGTCTACAAGGCGTCTTTCTCCGGCGCGCTGAAAACCCTGCTGGACCTGTTGCCCGAGCGTGCCCTGAGCCACAAGGTCGTATTGCCGATGGCCACTGGTGGCAGCATTGCCCACATGCTGGCGGTGGATTACGCGCTCAAACCGGTGCTGTCGGCGCTCAAGGCGCAGGAGATGCTCCACGGCATCTTCGCCGAGGACAGTCAGATCGCATACGGCCAGGGCAACGCCCAGGCGCAGCTGACACCGGCACTGGAGCAGCGTCTGCACGAAGCGCTGGAGCAGTTTTTCAGCGCCATGGCCCGTCGGCCGAAGCCGCTGGATTCGGGTCTGCTCAATGATCGTCTGTTAAGTGCTCGCTGGAGCATCTAAGCCTTACCCGAAAGTAGAAGTACTGGCCTTACTCGCCCGCTAACGGGCAAGCAGGTGCAGCCATAACCCCCACTGCAAAAAGGAGAGCGCCATGCGCCCTGTCATTTTGCGTCGCGGTCTGGTCGCTCTGTTTGCTGCGGCTGTGTCCTTCGGCGCCATTACTCAAGCCCAGGCCGAGACCTTACGAATCGGCTATCAGAAATACGGCACCCTGGTGCTGCTCAAAGCCCGCGGCACCCTGGAAAAAAGCCTCGCTGCCCAAGGCGTCGACGTGCAGTGGACGGAGTTTCCCGGCGGCCCGCAGTTGCTTGAAGGCTTGAACGTCGGCTCCATCGATTTCGGCGTGACCGGCGAAACGCCGCCGGTGTTCGCCCAGGCCGCCGGCGCGGATCTGCTCTACGTCGCCTACGAACCGCCCGCGCCCCACAGTGAAGCGATCCTGGTGCCCAAGGACTCCCCGATCACGTCGGTGCAGGATCTCAAGGGCAAGAAAGTCGTGCTCAACAAAGGCTCCAACGTGCACTACCTGCTGGTGCGCGCCCTGGAAGACGCCGGCCTCAAGTACACCGACATCCAGACCGTCTTCCTGCCACCGGCCGATGCCCGCGCCGCCTTCGAGCGCGGCAGCGTCGATGCCTGGGTGATCTGGGACCCGTACCAGGCGGCTGCCGAACAGCAGCTGCAAGCACGCACCCTGCGCGATGGCCAAGGCATCGTCGACAACCACCAGTTCTATCTGGCGACCAGGCCCTACGCCGAGCAGCACCCGGCCGTGATCAAGACCCTGGTGGAGCAGGTTCGTGCCGTCGGTGAATGGTCCAAGGCCAACCCCGTCGAGGTGACCAGGCAGGTCTCGCCACTGATTGGCCTGCCAGCGGACATCACCCTGACCTCCATGAAACGCCAGGGCTTTGGCGCGCACTTCCTCACCCCGGACGTCGTCGCGGCGCAGCAGAAAATCGCCGACAGCTTCTACCAACTCAAGTTGATCCCCAAGCCCCTGAGCATCAAAGACGTGATCTGGACACCACCGGCGACTGTTGCCAACGCGCAGTAATTCCATTTCCCAAGGAGACCACTCCATGAGCCTCAATATTTTCTGGTTCCTGCCCACCCATGGCGACGGCCATTACCTTGGCACCGCCGAAGGCGCCCGCGCCGTCGATCACGGGTACCTGCAGCAAGTCGCCCAGGCGGCGGATCGCCTGGGCTTTGGCGGGGTGCTGATTCCCACCGGGCGCTCCTGCGAAGACTCCTGGCTGGTGGCGGCCTCGCTGATCCCCGTCACCCAGCGCCTGAAGTTTCTGGTTGCGCTGCGTCCCGGGATCATTTCCCCGACGGTGGCGGCGCGTCAGGCCGCGACCCTGGATCGGTTGTCCGGTGGCCGGGCGCTGTTCAATCTGGTGACGGGGGGCGACCCGGAAGAATTGGCCGGTGATGGCTTGTTCCTCAGTCACGAGGAGCGTTATCAGGCGTCGGTGGAATTCACCCGGATCTGGCGTCGAGTGCTGGAGGGCGAGACGGTGGACTACGACGGTCAGCACATCAGCGTGAAGGGCGCGAAATTGCTCTATCCGCCGATCCAGCAACCACGTCCGCCGCTGTATTTCGGAGGATCCTCAGAGGCGGCCCAGGATCTGGCCGCCGAACAGGTCGAGATGGTCCTGACCTGGGGCGAGCCGCCGGCTGCGGTGGCCGAAAAAATCCAGCAGGTCCGGGACAAGGCCGCGAAGCTGGGACGCACCGTGCGCTTTGGGATTCGTCTGCACGTGATTGTGCGTGAAACCAACGCCGAAGCCTGGCAAGCCGCGGATCGCCTGATCTCCCACCTGGACGACGACACCATTGCCCGCGCTCAAGCCTCGCTGGCGCGCTTTGATTCGGTGGGCCAGCAGCGCATGGCGGCCTTGCATGGTGGCAGTCGCGACAACCTGGAAGTCAGCCCGAACCTGTGGGCCGGCGTGGGCCTGGTGCGTGGCGGGGCGGGGACGGCGTTGGTCGGCGACGGTCCGACCGTGGCGGCACGGGTCAAGGAGTATGCGGCGCTGGGCATCGACACCTTCATTTTCTCCGGTTATCCCCATCTGGAGGAGTCCTACCGGGTGGCTGAGCTGTTGTTCCCGCACCTGGACGTCGAGCGCCCGGAGCTGCCCAAAAGCGGTGGCTACGTCAGCCCGTTTGGCGAAATGGTGGCCAACGACATCCTTCCCAAAGCCGTGTCCCAGAGCTGAGGCGCGCCATGAAGAGGGAAACCTTTATCCACAGCCTCGCACCCTGGGCACTGCCGGTGTTGCTGTTGGCGATATGGCAGTTATCGGTGTCGGCAGGCTGGCTGTCGACGCGGATACTGCCGGCGCCCAGCGCGGTCATCGAGGCGGGCGTAGGCCTGGTGCGCAGTGGCGACATCTGGAAACACCTGGCGATCAGCGGCTGGCGTGCCGGCATCGGTTTCGTGATCGGCGGTGGCCTTGGCCTGGCGCTGGGGTTCATCACCGGGCTGTCGAAGTGGGGCGAACGCCTGCTCGACAGTTCGGTACAGATGATCCGCAACGTGCCGCACCTGGCGCTGATTCCACTGGTGATCCTGTGGTTCGGCATTGATGAGTCGGCGAAGATTTTCCTGGTGGCCCTGGGCACTTTGTTCCCGATCTACCTCAACACCTACCACGGCATCCGCAACGTCGACCCAGCCCTGGTGGAGATGGCGCGCAGTTATGGCTTGAGTGGTTTCAGCCTGTTCCGCCAGGTGATTCTGCCGGGCGCGCTGCCATCGATCCTGGTGGGGGTGCGGTTTGCCCTGGGCTTCATGTGGTTGACCCTGATCGTTGCTGAAACCATCTCCGCCAGCTCCGGTATCGGTTATCTGGCGATGAACGCCCGGGAGTTTCTGCAGACCGATGTGGTGGTGCTGGCGATTGTTTTGTACGCGGTGCTTGGCAAGCTGGCCGACCTCGCCGCCCGTGGGCTGGAGCGCGTGTGGTTGCGTTGGCATCCGGCCTATCAAGTAGCCAAGGGAGGTGCGGCATGACGGCTCAACAACCACCGCGCCTGCTGCGCGGGATTCCACTGGCGGTGCGCAAGCTGCAAAAAACCTTTGGTGCGCGGCACGTACTGCGAGACATCGATGTGCACATTCCGGCCGGTCAATTCGTCGCGGTGGTGGGGCGTAGCGGCTGCGGTAAAAGCACTTTGCTGCGCTTGCTCGCCGGCCTCGATCAACCGACGGATGGCGAGCTGTTGGCCGGATCCGCGGAGCTCAGCCAGGCGCGGGAAGACACCCGCCTGATGTTTCAGGAAGCGCGTCTGCTGCCCTGGAAGAAAGTGATCGACAACGTTGGCCTCGGCCTCAAGGGTGACTGGCGCCAGAAAGCGCTGGACGCTCTGGATGCCGTAGGGCTGGCGGATCGCGCCAATGAATGGCCGGCGGCGTTGTCCGGTGGGCAGAAGCAACGGGTGGCCCTGGCCCGGGCGCTGATCCACCAACCGCGCTTGCTGTTGCTGGATGAGCCGCTGGGCGCCCTGGATGCCCTGACCCGCATTGAAATGCAGCAACTGATCGAGCGGCTCTGGCAGCAGCACGGCTTCACTGTGTTGCTGGTGACCCATGACGTCAGTGAAGCGGTGGCGATTGCCGACCGGGTGCTGCTGATCGAAGAGGGCGAGATTGGCCTGGACCTGCACGTCGACTTGCCGCGCCCTCGGGCGCGTGGCTCCCATCGGCTGGCGGCGCTGGAAACCGAAGTCCTCAACCGTGTGCTGTCACTGCCTGGCCAGCCACCGGAACCTGAACCTGTTTCACCCTTGCCCACGCAATTGCGCTGGGCTCAATAACTGCAGTTTTATCCCAACGACAGGAATCACCATCATGACAATCAAGGCCATCAACGTTCGCAACCAGTTCAAAGGCACCATCAAGGAAATCGTCGAAGGCGACGTGCTCTCGGAAATCGACGTACAGACTGCCTCCGGCATCGTCACCTCGGTGATCACCACGCGCTCGGTCAAAGAGCTGGAGTTGGTGATCGGCAGTGAAGTCATCGCCTTCGTGAAATCCACCGAGGTGTCGATCGCCAAATTGTAAGCGCGTGCGCCACGAGCAACCCCGAAGGGTGTGAACCCTTCGGGGTTTTTTATACAGTGCTTGAAAGCGCCTGCCAGGTTGTCTTAACGGTGTTTCAGGCTGATTTTTCAGTCATTCTTGATGGTTTAATGAGTGCTATAGTGCTGCTTAATTGATTTTAGCGGCAACAAAGTGCGTGTTATGAGCGAGTTCTTTCCTATCGAATGCGCCGACAGGCTCCATGCCATAGGCCTTCTGGTCAAAAACAGGCGTCTTCAGAACAGGCAGCGCCAGAAAGATCTCGCGTTGTCCGTGTCAATTTCCGAGCGAACGCTGCGCAAGATAGAAGCGGGGGATGCCTCTGTAGAGCTACGATCATTCATGTTGGTGCTGTGGCATCTGGGCCTCACGTTCGATGTTTTTCAGACCTTGGATGCGCATGAGTTGGCTTCCCGCACCCCGGCCCATGACGTGCGTCCTGCCCAGCGTGTTCGGCTACCCAGGTCGAAGGGAGATTTCTGATGTCTCGGGCTTACATCTACATGGAGCATCCCGAAACCGGGGAGGTCCTGACGCTCGGTCGATTGAGCATCAGCAATGGCCATGGCGAGTTCGTTTATGACCCCGAGTATGTCGCCACTCAAGGCTGGGTGCCTGATCACATTCGTTATCCGTTGCGGACCCAACCCTTTACATCGATTACGAAGAACCGTGGCGTACCCGGTTTTATCAATGATGCGATGCCCGATGGATGGGGCGAACGTGTGCTGCAAGACCTCCATCGAGGCGACCTGGGGCCGATCGACTACTTGCTCAAATCCCCCAACAACGATCGTGCCGGTAACCTGATGGCCGGACTGACCCGGCATCCACCCGCCGCGGTAGGGCAAGAAGCGTTGCCTACGCTCAAGGGGCTAGCGCCATTTATCGAGGCGACGCAAGCGATCTTCGATAACCAGCTGGATGATGAGACGATTAGAACGCTCAAACTGCGCAAGCAGCGGTCCTCCCTTGGCGGTGCCAGGCCCAAGCGTACCTTGCAGGATCAAGGCGAGCTGATACTGGTCAAGCCGCGTGATCGTTATGACGTTTGTGATGTTCCGGCGCTGGAACATGCCTGCATGACGTTTGCCTCACTCAAGGGGTTGAACGTTGCGAGGACGGCGCTCTATGCCGGAACACCCTCAACGCTGCTGGTGAAACGCTTCGACCGCCTTCCACCTGCGGATACCGGGCGGCGTGTACCCATGTTGAGTGCGCTGACGTTGCTGGACGCTGAATGGGTAACCAATGATCACAGCGCTTGGGTCTATGCCGGCCTGGCCAATGAGATGAAGCGTCGGGGCGTGCCGGATCAAGATTTGCGTGAGCTCTTCATCCGTATGTGTTTCAACGCCTTGGTCGGCAATGACGACGATCACCCGAAAAACCACGCGATCCTATGGCTGGGGGGGCGCTGGAGGCTGGCACCTATGTACGACGTGGTACCGGGTCTTGATGGATCCTCCCCCCCTTATCTTTCAATGGCTGTCGGCAGGTTGGGGCGAGTCATCAGTCGAGAAAACATGCTGAGTCATTGCACGCATTTTGCGCTGACCCGGCAGCAGGCGGCTGATTGTCTGGATGAGGTGATCAGCTGGGAAACAGATCTTCGCCAGCACTATGCGGGCCTGCTTGAAGGGGTGGAACTGGAGTTGGCCCTGGCTGCGATTGGATCGAACCGGATGCGGGTTGTCTCCGTTTAACCCGGCATGCGCTTGGGTAGATAGGGCGGCAGATACAACCCAAGGTACGCATCGAACACCCGCATCCCTTCCTCGGCCATGCGCGGGGTGATCTGCCCGTGCTGCTGGACCGAGCGTGCGTAAACACGGTCGCCCAGTTCCATGGCCAGGGCAAACACGTCGACGTCCTTGGGCAATGCCGGCAGTTCGAAGTGGTGGTCGAAGAGTTTGTGCATCAGGTCGCCCAATTCGATGTCGTGCTGACGGTCGGCCTGGGTGACCTCGGTCAGGCCATGCTGGGCGAGGATCAGTTGGCGGGCGGCGGCATCTTCGCTGTAGATCGCGAGCATGCGCTGCTCCACCAGCCGCGACAGGTCACGCCAGCCACTGAGGGTGCCGTGGTCGATAGGCGCTTGCAGGCAGGCGCGGAACGCGGCGTGGACGTCGGCAGTCAGGGCTTCGAGCAGGGCCGGGACGCTGGCGAAGAAATGGTAGACGGAGGAGGGCGGGATCTCCGCGCGCTCGGCGACACTGTAGATCGACAAACTGGCCACGCCCTCGGCGGCCAGCAGCGTGCGGGCGGCATCGAGTATCGAGTCGATTCGCGCCTGGCTGCGGGCGCGGGGTTTACGAAGAGTGGCGGGCCGGGTCATTGAAGTCTCCTGCGAAGGCAGCGGGCATTGTACGAGGCGACTCGCCCCTTGTCTGTACAGGCCCACTGCGCCGCTTGGCCGCCAGCGTGGCTTAGCCGTCGACCTGCACGCTCCGGCCATTCAAGGGTTGGACCGGACGTGCGTTCATCGGATACAGCGCCTGGAAAGCCTCCAGTTGTGCCCGGGATATCTGCACCGCAGTGGTCAGCACATTCCAGCGCACGCCTTCAGTACAGGGTGGGGTAGTCAGAGAACCCATGTAGGAATAGGCGTTGTGGGTGGCGGGCAATAAATCGGCAATGTTCAGTGTCTCCAGGGTCGCCGTGCCACCCTCGTCTTTTGGCATGGCTGCCAGGATCGACTCCAGCGTCGGGTTATGTGCGCCCTCTTCAAACAGCAAGGCCACAACGGCCAGTTCACCTGCGGTGTTGCGATGAACCAGATGCGCATTCAGAGGATAGGAGCGGCCCTGGATCTTTTCTTCGCTGGGCGTATGGAAGTGCAATTGCACGAGCGAATAGGCGCCGGAGGTCAGGGTGATACCGCCCGGGTCCGTCGGCGATACCTGGATCGTATGACCGTTGTTCAGCACGGCGGCTGCGCTTGGGCGATAAGTGAAGGTTGGGGGTTCGACTCCAGCCTTCATCGCGTCATGAATGTCGATTGGCGACTGTTCTTTACCGGACGTGCAGAGTCTGAATTCGCTCTTCAGTTCGCTCCAGCTCTCCGGACCGGTGGGTGCGGTGTAGCCCCATTCGGCAGTGTCGGCGGTGTTGGCCCAGGCGGTGGCGCACAAACCGGCGGCGATCAGGGTCATGGCTGTGCCTGGTAGCAGTTTTGTCATGCTTGTTGTTCTCAGCAGTCAGGTAGGAAACCGGTCAAGTTCCGGGGGCCTGAAGTGTGAACTTGCGGGTAGGCAATCGATGTAATCCGTGTCTGACGGTTTTGTAAGATATATCCACTGATAATGGCGGTAAGACCAAACGATGGATGGCGGGCACAAAAAAAACGCCGCCAGCTGCAAGGCTGACGGCGTTCGTTTTTACTGCAGCCCGCTTAGACGGTATGCAGGTACCAGTTGTACTCGAGGTCGGAGATGGAGTGTTCGAACTCCTCCAGCTCGCTCTCTTTACAGGCCACGAAGATATCGATGTATTTCGGATCGATGTACTTGGCCATGACTTCGCTGTCGTCCAGCTCACGCAGTGCATCGCGCAGGTTGTTCGGCAGGCTTTGCTCGTTCTGCTCGTAGCTGTTGCCTTCGACCGGAGCACCCGGCTCGATCTTGTTCACCAGGCCGTGGTGCACACCCGCCAGGACCGAAGCCATCAGCAGGTACGGGTTGGCATCGGCGCCGGCCACACGATGTTCGATGCGCACGGCATCGGAGGAACCGGTCGGTACGCGGATCGCTACGGTACGGTTGTCCAGGCCCCAGCATGGCGAGTTCGGCACGTAGAACTGTGCACCGAAACGACGGTAGGAGTTGACGTTCGGGCAGAGGAAGGCCATCTGCGCCGGTAGGGTCTCGAGCACACCGCCGATCGCGTGACGCAGTGCGGCGTTCTGCTCGGGATCCTCACTGGCAAAAATATTCTTGCCGTCTTTATCAAGGATCGAGATGTGGACGTGCAGACCGTTACCCGCCTGGCCTGGGTAAGGCTTGGCCATGAAGGTGGTGTCCATCTCATGGTCGTAGGCGATGTTTTTGATCAGACGCTTGAGCAGTACCGCGTAGTCGCAGGCCTTGATCGGGTCGGCAACGTGGTGCAGGTTCACTTCGAATTGCGCCGGAGCACTTTCCTTGACGATGGCGTCGGCAGGGATGCCTTGCTCTTTCGCACCTTCCAGGATGTCCTGGAGGCAGTCGACGTATTCGTCGAGGTCGTCGATCAGGTAGACCTGTGTCGAGTGCGGGCGTTTACCGGAAACCGGCGAGCGAGGTGGTTGCGGGCGACCGTTCACGTTCTCCTGGTCGATCAGGTAGAACTCCAGTTCGAAGGCGGCGCAGATGGTCAGGCCCATTTCGTCGAACTTGCGCACTACATTGGCCAGCACTTCACGCGGGTCGGCGAAGAATGGCTCACCTTCGAGTTCGTGCATGGTCATCAACAGTTGCGCGGTAGGGCGCTTCTGCCAAGGCTCATTGCACAGGGTGTCAGGGATTGGATAGCAGATTCGGTCAGCATCACCGATGTCCAGGCCCAGGCCGGTGCTTTCCACCGTCGAGCCATTGATATCCAGAGCAAATAGAGAGGCCGGCAGGTTGATGCCTTTCTCGTAAACCTTGTGGAGGCTGGTGCGTTCGATGCGCTTGCCGCGCACCACACCATTCATATCCGCAATCAGAAGGTCAACGTACAGAACCTCAGGATGTTCCTTAAGGAACGCGTTCGCTTCGTTAAGCTGAACGGCACGCGGGGGTACCGACATGATGCAACACCTTTGTTGTTAAAAATATCAATCATTGATCTTTTCAGATTCCAGTCAACCCCAACGGCATGCCGAAGTCAAGCGAGGCCTTAATTGCCCTAAAAAAGCGCTCGAATGGCATTTTTGGGGCAGTTTGGGGCGTTTTTATGCCTTTCACTTCTTTCGTAGCAGCCTGTTTGAGCGGGCCGTGTTGTATTTTTTACGGGGGTGTTGTGTAAAAAAATGAACAAGGCTAAGCTCGATTCAAACCCATAACAGCAATAATACCGGGGTGCTTCATGTCTCGCCTGCCGTTAATCGGCGTCACCGCCTGCTCCAGGCAGATCGGTCTGCATGCTTATCACATCAGTGGCGACAAGTACGTTCGTGCAGTGGCCACGGCAGCTAGAGGCTTGCCGGTAATTGTGCCGTTGCTGCCGGAGCTGCTGTCCCCGTCCGATATTCTGGACGGTCTGGATGGCATCCTGTTTACCGGTTCACCTTCCAATGTAGAACCTTTTCACTATAGCGGGCCTGCGAGTGCGCCGGGAACCGCCCATGATCCTGCGCGCGATGCCACCACCCTGCCGTTGATTCGCGCCGCGGTGGCCGCAGGCATCCCGGTACTGGGAATTTGCCGTGGCTTTCAGGAGATGAACGTCGCATTCGGTGGCAGCCTGCACCAGAGCGTCCACGAGGCCGGTCCCTTCATGGATCACCGTGAAGACGACAGCCTGCCGCTGGAAGGGCAGTACGCCCCCAGCCACCCGATGCATATCCAGCCCGGTGGCGTGCTCGCGAGCCTGGGCCTGCCGAGCGTGATTTCAGTCAATTCGATTCATGGTCAGGGCGTTGAGCGTCTGGCGCCGGGCCTGCACATCGAGGCGTTGGCGCCCGACGGATTGATCGAGGCGCTGTCTGTCAAGGACGCAGAGATCGAGGGAGGCCAGGCTTTTGCCTTGGGGGTGCAATGGCACCCCGAATGGCAGGTAAGCTCCAACCCTCACTACCTTGCCATCTTCCAGGCATTTGGCGATGCCTGTCGCAAGCGGGCAATACAACGCGACGCGGACGCGTCAAACAACGCCTGACTCTTAATGAGGTCAGGAAACCCAGCCCAGAGGCATTTATGAGTAACAACCTCGACCAGCTCACCGATTGGTTGAAAGACCACAAGATCACAGAAGTCGAATGCATGATTGGCGACTTGACGGGGATCACCCGTGGCAAGATTTCGCCAACCAACAAGTTCATTGCCGAAAAAGGCATGCGCCTGCCCGAGAGTGTGCTGCTGCAAACAGTGACGGGCGACTATGTCGAAGACGACATCTATTACGAACTGCTCGACCCGGCCGACATCGACATGATCTGCCGTCCGGACGAAAACGCCGTGTTCCTCGTACCGTGGGCCATCGAACCGACCGCCCAGGTGATTCACGACACCTACGACAAGCAAGGCAACCCGATCGAGTTGTCGCCGCGTAACGTGCTCAAGAAGGTACTCAAGCTCTATTCCGACAAGGGTTGGCAGCCAATCGTGGCGCCGGAAATGGAGTTCTACTTGACCAAGCGTTGCGAAGACCCGGACTTCCCGTTGCAACCGCCAATTGGCCGTTCCGGCCGCCCGGAAACCGGTCGTCAGTCGTTCTCTATTGAAGCAGCCAACGAATTCGACCCATTGTTCGAAGACGTCTACGACTGGTGCGAACTGCAAGAACTGGATCTGGACACCCTGATCCACGAAGACGGCACGGCGCAGATGGAAATCAACTTCCGTCATGGCGACGCGCTGTCCCTGGCCGACCAGATTCTGGTGTTCAAGCGCACCATGCGCGAAGCAGCGCTCAAGCACAACGTGGCGGCGACCTTCATGGCCAAACCCATGACCGGCGAGCCGGGCAGTGCCATGCACCTGCACCAGAGCATTATCGACCTCGAAACTGGCAAGAACGTTTTCTCCAATGAAGACGGGACCATGAGCCAGCTGTTCCTCAATCACATCGGTGGCTTGCAGAAGTTCATCCCTGAGTTGCTGCCGCTGTTCGCGCCCAACGTCAACTCGTTCCGCCGCTTCCTGCCGGACACCTCGGCGCCGGTGAACGTGGAGTGGGGCGAAGAGAACCGTACCGTGGGCCTGCGGGTGCCGGATGCCGGGCCGCAAAACCGTCGGGTGGAAAACCGTCTGCCGGGCGCCGACGCCAACCCGTACCTGGCGATTGCCGCGAGCCTGCTCTGCGGCTACATCGGCATGGTCGAAGGCATCAACCCAAGTGCACCCGTGGTTGGACGGGGTTACGAGCGGCGCAACCTGCGTCTGCCGCTGACCATCGAAGACGCACTGGATCGCATGGAAAACAGCGCCACTATCGAGAAATACCTGGGCAACAAATTCATCACTGGCTACGTCGCGGTCAAGCGGGCCGAGCATGAAAACTTCAAGCGCGTGATCAGTTCGTGGGAACGAGAGTTCCTGTTGTTCGCCGTCTGATACGCCGGGTGCGGCCCTCAAAAGCCGCACTCTCACCTCATTAGGAGAGCTTTATGACCAGCAACAACCCGCAAACCCGTGCATGGCAAACCCTGAGCAACGATCACCACCTGGCGCCGTTCAGCGACTTCAAGCAGCTTAAAGAGAAAGGCCCGCGCATCATCACCAACGCCAAGGGCGTTTACCTGTGGGACAGCGAAGGCAACAAGATCCTCGACGGCATGGCCGGCCTGTGGTGCGTGGCCATCGGTTACGGTCGCGACGAGCTGGCCGATGCCGCCAGCAAGCAGATGCGTGAGCTGCCGTACTACAACCTATTCTTCCAGACCGCTCACCCACCGGTGCTGGAACTGGCCAAGGCCATCGCCGACATCGCCCCGGAAGGCATGAACCATGTCTTCTTCACCGGCTCCGGTTCCGAAGGCAACGACACCATGCTGCGCATGGTTCGCCACTATTGGGCGATCAAGGGCCAGCCGAACAAGAAGGTCATCATCAGCCGTAAAAACGGTTACCACGGTTCGACCGTGGCCGGCGCCAGCCTGGGCGGCATGACCTATATGCACGAACAGGGCGACTTGCCGATCCCGGGCATCGTGCACATCGCGCAACCGTACTGGTTCGGTGAAGGCGGCGACATGACACCGGATGAGTTCGGTATCTGGGCGGCCAACCAGCTGGAAGCCAAGATTCTCGAGGTCGGTGTCGACAACGTCGGCGCCTTCATCGCCGAGCCGATCCAGGGTGCCGGCGGCGTGATCGTTCCGCCAGAAAGCTACTGGCCGCGCATCAAGGAAATCCTTGCCAAGTACGACATCCTGTTCGTCGCCGACGAAGTGATCTGTGGTTTCGGCCGTACCGGTGAGTGGTTCGGTAGCGATTTCTACGACCTCAAGCCCGACATGATGACCATCGCCAAGGGCCTGACCTCCGGCTACATCCCGATGGGTGGCCTGATCGTGCGCGATGAAGTGGTCGAGGTGCTGAACGAAGGCGGCGATTTCAACCACGGCTTCACCTACTCCGGCCACCCGGTTGCCGCGGCAGTGGCGCTGGAGAACATCCGCATTCTGCGCGAAGAGAAAATTATCGAGCGCGTTCATGCAGAAACGGCACCGTATTTGCAAAAGCGTCTACGGGAACTGAGCGATCACCCGTTGGTGGGCGAAGTCCGTGGCGTCGGCTTGCTGGGTGCCATTGAACTGGTTCAGGACAAGGCCACGCGCAAGCGTTACGAGGGTAAGGGTGTCGGCATGATTTGCCGGCAGTTCTGCTTCGACAACGGCCTGATCATGCGCGCAGTGGGAGACACCATGATCATCTCGCCGCCGCTGGTGATTACACCGGCGGAAATCGACGAGCTGGTGACCAAGGCGCGTCAGTGCCTGGACTTGACCCTGAGTGCATTGCAACGCTAAGTGCTAGGCTCTGAGCGAAGGGGAATACAGGCCCTTTCGCTCAGGGAGATCAGAAAGCTTGGCCTTTCCTTGAAAGACCGCCACTGAACTTGCCAGACTAGCCATAGTTCCAGTTGCCCGGGTTCGGCCGCGGAACAGGTGGTTCAAAAAAGAACAATTTGGAGCATTACGCATGAAGGCACTAGGTAAAAAGCTCGGTGGCAAGACACTGCTCGCCATGTCCCTGCTGGGGCTGATGGCTGGCGCGGTCCAGGCTGATGACAAGGTACTGCACGTATACAACTGGTCTGACTACATCGCACCGGACACCGTCAAGAAGTTCGAAGACGAGTCGGGCATCAAAGTTGTCTATGACGTCTTCGACAGCAACGAAACCCTGGAAGCCAAGTTGCTGGCAGGCAAGTCCGGCTACGACATTGTCGTACCCTCGAACAACTTCCTGGCCAAGCAAATCAAGGCCGGCGTCTACCAGAAGCTGGACAAGTCCAAGCTGCCTAACTGGAAGAACCTGAACCCCGACCTGCTCAAGGCCGTCTCGGTCAGCGACCCGGGCAACGAACATGCCTTCCCGTACATGTGGGGCTCGATCGGTATCGGTTTCAACGCCGACAAGGTCAAGGCCGCCCTGGGTGCCGATGCACCGACCAACTCCTGGGATCTGCTGTTCAAGCCGGAAAACGCGGCCAAGCTGAAATCCTGTGGCATCAGTTTCCTCGACTCGCCCACCGAGATGATCCCGGTGGCGCTGCACTACCTGGGCTATCCGACCGACAGCCAGGACAAGAAACAACTGGCCGAAGCCGAAGCGCTGTTCCTGAAGATCCGTCCTTCGGTGGGCTACTTCCACTCGTCCAAGTACATCTCCGACCTGGCCAACGGCAACATCTGCGTGGCCGTGGGTTACTCGGGTGACATCTACCAGGCCAAGGCCCGCGCGGCTGAAGCCGGTGACAAGGTCAAGGTCAGCTACAACATTCCGAAAGAAGGTGCAGGCAGCTTCTACGACATGGTCGCCATCCCCAAGGATGCCGAGAACGTCGAGGGCGCCTACAAGTTCATGACCTTCCTGATGAAGCCGGAAATCATGGCTGAAATCACCAACGCCGTACGTTTCCCGAACGGTAACGCGGCCGCCACGGCACTGGTCGACAAAGACATCACCAGCGACCCGGGTGTTTATCCACCGGCGGATGTACTGGCCAAGCTGTATGCGATTGCCGACTTGCCGGCCGCCACCCAGCGGATCATGACCCGTAGCTGGACCAAGATCAAATCCGGTAAATAAGCCGGTTTGAAGCACTATCCTGTTGCCGTCGTCGCGCTGACGGCGGCATCAGGAACAATTAAATGACAGAAAGTTTTGCTGGATCGGTTTATCGAGGGTAAGTTGCGCGCCGGTTTTGTTGCTGGGCAGCCACGGCTGTCATGTAACGCTGGGCAACTTGGGCCCAACTATTTAAGAGGACCATCACTTGCCTATTTCTTTGTTTCGCAAAGCCATGCTGGTTGGCGCCGGCCTGACACTCGCCGTCAGTGTGCAAGCCGCACCCACCGTGCATATTTATAACTGGTCGGACTACATCGGCGAAAACACCCTGGCGGACTTCGAAAAAGCCACGGGCATCAAGCCGGTGTATGACGTGTTTGACTCAAATGAAACCCTGGAAGGCAAGTTGCTGGCCGGGCGTACCGGTTATGACGTGGTCGTGCCGTCCAACCACTTCCTGGGCAAGCAGATCAAGGCCGGGGCATTCCAGAAGCTCGACAAGTCGCAGTTGCCCAACTACGCCAACCTTGATCCGGTGCTGCTCAAGCGCCTGGAACAGAACGACCCGGGCAACCTGTATGCCGTGCCGTACCTGTGGGGCACCAACGGCATCGGTTACAACGTCGACAAGGTCAAGGCCGTACTGGGCGTCGACAAGATCGACTCCTGGGGTGTGTTGTTCGAGCCGGAAAACATCAAGAAGCTGCAAAGCTGTGGCGTAGCCTTCCTGGACTCCGCCGATGAAATGATGCCGACGGTCCTCAACTACATGGGCCTGAATGCCAACAGCACCAACCCCGAGGACTACAAGAAGGCGGAAGCCAAGCTGCTCGCGGTACGGCCTTACGTGACCTACTTCCATTCCTCCAAATACATTGCAGACCTGGCCAACGGCGACATTTGCGTGGCGATCGGTTTCTCCGGCGACATCTTCCAGGCCAAGGCGCGTGCAGCCGAAGCTGGCAAGGGCGTGAACATCGCGTACTCGATTCCGAAAGAAGGCGGCGCGTTGTGGTTCGACATGCTGGCGATTCCCAAGGACTCGTCCAACGTCAAGCAAGCCAATGCGTTCATCAACTACTTGCTCAAGCCTGAGGTGATTGCCCAGGTCAGCGATTACGTCGGCTATGCCAACCCGAACCCTGCGTCGGACAAGCTGATGGATCAGTCGATTCGCGAAGACGAGTCGGTGTATCCGCCACAAATGGTCCTCGACAAGACCTACGTGTCGGTCGAGCTGCCACCGAACATTCAACGCTTGATGACCCGCAGCTGGACCAAGGTCAAGTCGGGTAAATAGTGACAAAGGCTCAACCTATCCAAGGTTTCGCCCGTATTGGGCGAACTGCACTCTTTTTGTTGGGAGTTTCGTAAATGGCAGTTGCCTCCGGCGCCTATAAGAAAGCCCTCGAGGGCGACCAGACACCTAAGCAGGTGCTGGTCAAAATCGACCGGGTCACGAAGAAGTTCGACGAGACGATTGCCGTGGACGATGTGTCCCTGGAAATCAAGAAAGGCGAGATCTTCGCCCTGCTCGGCGGTTCGGGATCGGGCAAATCGACCTTGCTGCGCATGCTCGCAGGGTTCGAACGGCCTACGGAGGGACGCATTTTCCTCGACGGCGTGGACATCACGGACATGCCGCCGTACGAGCGCCCGATCAACATGATGTTCCAGTCCTATGCCCTGTTCCCGCACATGACGGTGGCGCAGAACATTGCCTTTGGCCTCAAGCAGGACAAGATCCCGACGGCCGAGGTCGACGCCCGAGTGGCCGAGATGCTCAAGCTGGTGCAGATGAGCCAGTACGCCAAGCGCAAGCCGCACCAGCTCTCCGGCGGTCAGCGCCAGCGTGTGGCCCTGGCCCGCTCCCTGGCCAAGCGCCCGAAGCTGTTGCTGCTCGACGAACCAATGGGCGCGCTGGACAAGAAACTGCGCTCGCAGATGCAGCTGGAGCTGGTGGAAATCATCGAGCGCGTGGGCGTGACCTGCGTCATGGTGACCCACGACCAGGAAGAGGCCATGACCATGGCCGAGCGCATCGCGATCATGCACCTGGGCTGGATCGCCCAGATCGGCAGCCCGATCGACATCTACGAAACCCCGACCAGCCGCCTGGTCTGCGAGTTCATCGGCAACGTCAACATCTTCGAAGGTGAAGTGGTGGACGACGCCGAGGGCCATGCGCTGATTACCTGCAAGGACCTGGATCGCAACATCTACGTGGGGCACGGTATCAGCACCTCGGTGCAGGACAAGTCGGTGACCTACGCGATTCGCCCGGAAAAACTGCTGGTCACCGCAGAAATGCCGACCTGCGAACACAACTGGTCGAGCGGCAAGGTGCATGACATTGCCTACCTGGGCGGGCACTCGGTGTTCTACGTCGAGCTGCCGAGCGGCAAGCTGGTGCAGTCGTTCGTGGCCAACGCCGAACGTCGCGGGCAGCGTCCGACCTGGGGCGATCAGGTCTACGTCTGGTGGGAAGACGACAGCGGCGTGGTACTGCGCTCATGAACATGCGAAAGCTCAAGCGCCGACTCAGTCGAATAATTCCCGGTGGCCGTCAGCTGGTCATCGGGGTTCCGTTCCTCTGGCTGTTCCTGTTCTTCATGTTGCCGTTCTTCATCGTGTTGAAGATCAGCTTCGCCGAAGCGGACGTGGCCATTCCTCCGTATACCGAGATCTATAGCTTCGTCGAGCAGAAGCTGCAGCTGCTGCTCAACCTCGGCAACTACGTGATGCTCAGCGAGGATGAGCTGTACATCGCCGCTTACCTCGGCTCGTTGAAGATGGCGCTGATCAGCACCATCCTCTGTTTGCTGATCGGCTACCCGATGGCCTATGCCATTGCCAGTGCGCGCAAGGAAATGCAGACCGTGCTGGTGCTGCTGATCATGATGCCGACCTGGACCGCGATCCTGATCCGCGTGTACGCGTGGATGGGCATCCTCAGTAACAACGGGCTGCTCAATGGCTTCCTGATGACCATGGGCTGGATCGACGAACCGCTGCAGATCCTCAATACCAACCTGGCGGTCTATATCGGCGTGGTCTATTCCTACCTGCCGTTCATGATCCTGCCGCTGTACGCCAACCTGGTGAAGCACGACACCAGTCTGCTGGAAGCCGCCTCGGACCTGGGTTCGAGCACCTTCAACAGCTTCTGGAAGATCACCGTGCCGCTGTCGAAAAACGGCATCATTGCCGGCTGCATGCTGGTGTTCATCCCGGTGGTGGGTGAGTTCGTGATCCCGGAACTGCTGGGCGGTCCGGAAACCCTGATGATCGGTAAAGTGCTGTGGCAAGAGTTCTTCAACAACCGTGACTGGCCGGTGGCGTCTGCCTTGGCTGTGGTGATGCTGGCAATCCTGATTGTGCCGATCATTCTGTTCAACCGCAGTCAGGCCAAGGAAATGGAGGGTAGAGAATGAAGCGCTTCCGTTTCTCCAGCCTGATGCTGGTGCTGGGCCTGTTGTTCATCTACCTGCCGATGCTGATCCTGGTGATCTACTCGTTCAACGCCTCGAAACTGGTAACGGTCTGGGGCGGCTGGTCGATCAAGTGGTACGTCGGCCTGCTGGACAACTCCCAGCTGATGGGTTCGGTGGTGCGCTCGCTGGAAATCGCCTGCTACACCGCGATTGCAGCGGTGGCCCTGGGCACCCTGGCGGCCTTCGTACTGACCCGGATTACCCACTTCAAGGGCCGCACGCTGTTCGGTGGCCTGGTCACCGCGCCGTTGGTGATGCCGGAAGTGATCACCGGCCTGTCGCTGTTGCTGCTGTTCGTGGCCATGGCGCAGATGATCGGCTGGCCGCAGGAGCGTGGCATCGTCACCATCTGGATTGCCCACACCACGTTCTGCGCCGCCTATGTGGCGGTGGTGGTGTCGGCGCGGCTGCGTGAGCTGGACCTGTCCATCGAAGAGGCGGCCATGGACCTGGGTGCGAAGCCGTGGAAGGTGTTCTTCCTGATCACCATCCCGATGATCGCGCCATCGTTGGCGGCGGGCGGCATGATGTCCTTTGCGTTATCCCTGGATGACCTGGTGCTCGCCAGCTTCGTGTCCGGTCCGGGTTCCACCACCCTGCCGATGGAAGTGTTCTCGGCGGTGCGCCTGGGCGTGAAGCCCGAGATCAACGCCGTGGCCAGCCTGATCCTGCTGGCGGTATCGATCGTGACCTTCCTGGTCTGGTTCTTCAGCCGTCGCGCCGAAGAAAACCGCAAGCGTGCGATCCAGCAAGCTATCGAGGAAAGTGCCGCCGATTCCTGGAAACAACCGGACGTGCGCCGGGCCCAGGCGCCGGAAGCGGCTTAAGCCCGCGGTACAAAAATCTATGGTCACCCCCACACCCTGCGAGGGCTACGCTTTCGCAGGGTGTGGGGGTGACCATCTCATTAACCTCGCTCCCGGTATCGGGCGCGAGGTTTTTTTACGTCTGCGGTTTGGCGTATCCGATGCCATGGGATTGCAGGTTTTGGGGCCGCGCGCGGCCCAGCGGGAGCAAGCTCCCTCGCCACAGAGGCGGGTATCAGCCGTTCAATGCATCATGGGCTTCCAGTGCCCGTAGCGAGTAAACGTACACAGCCTTGGCTTCATCCAGGGCCATGTAGGCCTTGGTCATTTTCGGGTTGCTGTTGCCCGGTCCGCCCGGACAGTCGTCCGGGCGTCGCCAATGAACGCCATCGACACACTGATCGCAGCTTTTTTCGGCATTGCCCGCGGTCCCGCAGGTTTGCCGCCGCTACTGCACGCCCCGCGCCGGCAGCAGTTTCAAGGTGCTGCGGGTATTGGCAGTCACTTCTTCTTCGCTGAAGTGCGCTTGATGGTAGATACCTTCGACATAGGCTTCGGCCTGGTCGGCGTAGTGCGGGTCGAACGGCACGCCGCTCTGGCCGACCGGGTTGATGGTCAGGCCGTGGGCGGGGTCGGCGAAATCGATGATGCGTCGGGTCGACGGGCCGTAGGTCACGGGCCACGGCGCCGGTCCGATCTTGGCCGAGAGGTTGTTCGGCACCTCATGAGTGCCGGGGGCCTCGAACGGGCCGACGTCGAAGATGCGCTCCAGGGGCTTTTGCGTGCCCAGCGGATGGTTATGGGTCAGGGTATGGGCCTTGCCCCATTGCCATTGGGAGGCATCCGGGCCGAGGGTGCTTTTCAGGTGCGCCAGGCTGGCATTCCAGGCGGCCTTGACCACGTCGGCACGGGTTTCCCTGACCGGTGTGGCGCGGTTGTCCCACCACGGTGAATCCGCGTTCGCCGCCAGCCGTGGCAGCGCGGCATCGATCACCCGGGTCGAGAGCAGGGTGTCGAAAAAGCTGTTGCCGAGTTCATCGTGCAGTGCGCCATCGGCCAGGTTGAACAGAAACTGGTTGAACAGCGTGGCGCTGACGGACTCCAGCGGGTAGTCGCCTTTCCACAGGGCCAGTTGTTCCACCCATTTCAGCTCCTGCGGGTCGCTGACCGCTTCACGCAATACCGGCAACAACGGCGCCAGGAGGCGAGGGCCGTAGCCCGTGGTGGTGCCCAGTTGCAGTTTCTGGGTGGCGTCGATGTCCCACTTCAGGTTCTTGTCGCTGAGCTGAAGGTTAAGCTGCTGGCCACGGTCGGCCAGGTTGTAGTAGCCGGGAATCTCCATGCCTGTCGGCGAGACCGGCTGGAAGTTGGCCGAGACGATGTAGCCGCGCGCCGGGTTTTCTTCCTGCGGGTTGGCGCTGAACGGGTAGAAGCCTTCTTTGTCGGCCTGGTGGGTGCTGCCGTCGAGGATGAAGCCAGGCTTGACCCCGGCCGGACGCTTGGGCAGTTGTGCCGCGGCCCACCAGCCGATATCGCCCTTGGCGTTGGCCCAGACGATGTTCAGCCCGGGTGCCTGCACCTTGGCGGACGCGGCGCGGGCCTTGGCCAGGGTGTCGGCGCGATTGAGCTGGTAGAAGCCTTCGAGGATCGGGTTCTGGGTGTCGAGGAACGCCCACCACATGGCGATCGGGGTCTTGCCGGCGTTGGCGCCGAGCACGTCGTTGATGATCGGCCCGTGGGGCGACTGGCGCAGGGTGAAGTTGACCGGCGCCTGGCCCTTCACGGCAATCTGCTGCTCGGTCGTGACCAGGTCGACCCACTTGTCGCGGTACCAGACCTGATTGGGATTATCCGGGTTGACCTTCTCGGCGATCAGGTCGAGGTCATCATTTTGGAACATCGTCAGGCTCCAGCCGAAGTCCAGGTTGTGACCCAGGAATGCGAAGGGCACCAGTGCCTGATGGTGACCATAGAGCTCCAGGCCCGGCGCCGACAGCTCGGCTTCGTACCACACCGCCGGCGTCGAGAAGCGAATGTGCGGGTCACCGGCCAGCAAGGGTTTGCCACTCTTGGTGTGGTTACCGGCAATTACCCAGGCGTTGCTGCCTTCGAATTGCGGCAGGCCGTTGTCGGCCAGCGCTTGCTCGCTCAGGCGGGCAATGGCGTTGAGGTCTTGCCAGTCACTGGCGCTGAGGGATGGGGCATTGGGGGTGTGCTGGTGGGCCAGCACGCCCTTGGGCTGCCAGTCGAGGTCGAAGATATTCAGGTAGTCGTGGCCTAACTGATCACGCACGTAGGTCATTACCGGTTCGGTGCGAAAGGCCGCGGCAAAGCTGTAGGCCATGTAGCCGGCGACGCTGACGCTGTCCTGCGCGGTGAACGGGCGCTTGCGGATGCCCAGCACGTCGAACTCCACCGGTGCGGCGTGAGTGTCCTGATACTGGTTGATCCCGTCCAGGTAGGCTTGCAGGGCCTTCCACGCCGGGGATTGCTTGTCGAGCGCGGCCACGTAGCTGTCGGCGCGCTCACGGATGCGCAGGCTGCGAAACAGCTTGTCGGTGTCGAGCAACTTGGGACCGAGGACTTCGGCCAGTTCGCCCCGGGACAGGCGGCGCATGGCTTCCATCTGGAACAGTCGGTCCTGGGCCTGCACATAGCCGAGGGTGCGGTACAGGTCGAGTTCGCTTTCGGCGCGAATGTGCGGCACGCCGCGCTCGTCGTAACGCACCGTCACCGACCCTTCCAGATGCTGCAACTGCACCAGGCCCTGACGCGAAGGCTGCTTGCTGTACACGTACCAGCCAGCGCCGACGATGAGGGCCGCAAGCAATGCAGCCAGTAGGGTCAGGACGCGTTTCATGGGAACTCCTTGTTCTTTTTATGGGTGCCGCCAGCCAGGGCGATCACATTTAGCACAGACCTTGTGCGTCGGGCATCACCTACCTTGAAAAGTCCTGAATGCCCTACTGCGGTTCACTGGCCCACGGGCAATAGCAGCCCACCGCCAGGGTGTGGGTGGCGCTGACGGGACGGTCTTCGCTCAGGGCTTGCAGGATGGGTTCGATAAAACTGTTGCTGGAGTTGCACGTCAGGCCTTCGCTGTAAGGCCCGAAATACGCCAGTTTGCCGCTGCGATCCCAGATCGCCACCGCAGGGCTGGCGGGGATCTGTTCCGAGCCTGGGAGGATTTCCAGGGTTTTCAGGCTGCTCAGGGTGCCGGGCAACTGCCCCTGGCTGCCAGGCTTCTGGACCGCGTAGAACTGCACGCCTTGTGGTGCGTAGTGCGTCAGCAGCTCGGCCAGGTGTTGTTGATTGCCGACGTTGCATGGGCACGCCGGGTCCCAGAAGTGCACGACGCGAATCGCACCGGGGCCGGCCAGGTGCTCGGGAAGGCGCAAGGGGTCGCCGGAAAATACCGCCGTGTGCGAGCTGAATGCCCGCAGGTAGCGCCCCTGAAACCAGTCGTACGCCGCCCACAGCACGCCGGCGCATATCAGGGCGAGCAGGGCGGCAAGCAATGTCGTGCGGGAGTGCGGGCGCATACGAAACCATCCTTGAAGGTCGCGTAGCTTGCCATGCTTGCCACGACAGATGAATATCGCAGGCCCATAAAGTCTGTTTCGCGCGCCGCGCTTTGCCTGGAAACCCGCCATGCCTGCCACCTTCGATCCCGATCACCTGCGCGCCAGCCTGCGGCCTCTGGCACAGGCGCAGCCGCTGTCGGTGGAGGCCCGGGCCTACCGGCATTTCTACGGGCTGGATTTCCCGGGGCGCACGCTGCGCACGGGGCTGGGCCGTTTCGAGGTGGACGGTTATGAACTGGTCAGCCAGCTCTGGTGGCCCGAGGGGGCGAAGGCGACGCTGTTTCTGTTTCACGGCTTCTATGATCACACCGGGCTGTACCGGCATGTGATCGAGTGGGCGCTGGATCAGGGCTTTGCCGTGATTGCTTGCGACCTGCCGGGGCACGGATTGTCCAGCGGCGAGCGTGCCAGCATCCGGGATTTTTCCGAGTACCAGGACACGCTGCAAGGGGTCTTCACCGAGGCGCGATCCGTTGACCTGCCACAGCCGTGGCATCTGTGCGGGCAGAGTACTGGCGGGGCGATCGTGATCGATCATGTGCTCAATCAGGGCGCGAACAGTCCGGCCCAGGGCCAGGTGATTCTGCTGTCGCCCCTGGTGCGGCCACGGGCCTGGGGCTGGTCGCAGTTCAGTTATTACCTGCTCAAGCCGTTCGTCAAAGGCATCGCCCGCCGCTTCAGCGAGAACTCCAGCGACCCGACGTTCTTGCCCTTTCTGCAGGCCGATCCGCTGCAGCCACAACGTTTGCCGACCGCCTGGGTCGGGGCGCTGGCGCGCTGGATCAAGCGCATCGAAGCGGCCCCGCGCAGCAGTCGTACGCCGTTGATCGTTCAGGGGCAGTCAGACATGACGGTGGATTGGCAGCACAACCTTGAGGTGCTGGCAGGCAAGTTCGAACGCCCGCAGGTGTTGAAACTGCCCTCGGCCCGCCATCATCTGGCGAACGAAACCCAAGCGTTGCGCCAGGAGTATTTCGGGTTTCTGACCAAGCGGATGAAGGGCTGGAATCGCTAGCGCCTGTTGCGATTTGCCGACAGCGGTCGTCCAGGCACCGAAGATTACGGGTTGAGGCTCGAGGTACTCTGGCCCACTGCCAACCCCGCGCGAATCGCCGCCAGTGCCGCCTGATAGTAAGCCTTGCCTTGCGGCGACTCGGCGAACGTGGCGAACTCTTCAAGCTCCGGATCGGACAGGTCGCGATACACGTAGAGCAAGGTGTTGTTCAGATCGCTGCCAATTTGCTCCATCAAGCGCTGGCGCTGGCCGTTCAACATGCCTTGGGCCTGACCGCCGCCGAGCAGGCCGGGAATCATCTGGCTCAGGCTGTCCGCCGCCACGCCGGCGATTGCCAGGCTGACTTCGGCACCGGCTTCGCGTGCGGGCAGGGCCTGGGCCAAGTGCCCGATGATCAACTGGCGGGTGTCGCTGGCTTCCATTTTCGGCAGGCCCTTGGCGTTTTTCGCCAACTGGTCGCGGCGGGTCGCGAGCAACTCGGCGGCGATGATCTTGCGCCCCAGCGGTGACTGGAAGAAGCTCAGCGCCGGTTTCGGATCCGGGAGGTTTTTGCGCAGTTGCGCTTCGGCGCGGCGATCCATGGCCTGCGGCGCAAAGCGTTGATTGCTGTTATTGACCAGTGCCTGGAACACTGCCGGCGGCAAGCTGCTTTGGTAGCGCTGCTGGGCGGCGGTCAGGGCATCGTTAAAATGCGCGCGCTGCTCGGGCCAACCGGCGACCTTGTATAACTGGTCGTGGCCGTCTGCCCAGGCGGGAAAAGTGCAGAGCATCAACAGTGAAAAAAGCAAACGGCGCATAGGGACTCCTGTCGGCAGGCGACTATTCTCCGGGGCCAGACACAGGTTGTCGAGAATTCGTATCAGGATCGTCAGCTTATCCGACGATCCTCCGCTATGCGGTGCTGTCGGATTTTCTGGCGCAGGAATACTATGCGCGCCATGCACATACCCTCTGATCACCCGCTGCTGTTACGTATCGTTGACGACCTGGCTGCGCGCGGCTGGTCGCAGCAGAATATTTTCCTGCCTCAGGGGCTGACCACCGAGCTGGCGGCTGAATGCCGCAAGCGTGCGGCCGAGGGTGAACTGGCGCCGGCTGCGGTAGGGCGCGGGCCGTTCTCGGAGATTCGCGAAGGTATCCGTGGCGATCACATTCAGTGGCTGGAGCCCGGGCAAGCCGAGGCTTGTGATCGCTATCTGGGCTTGATGGACAGCCTGCGCGAGGCATTGAATCGCGGCTTGTTCCTGGGCCTTGAGGATTTCGAAAGCCATTTCGCCCTGTACCCGCCCGGGGCGTTCTACCTCAAGCATGTCGACCGTTTTCGCGACGACGACCGGCGCATGGTCTCGGCGGTGATCTACCTCAATGATGCCTGGTTGCCGGAGCATGGCGGCCAGTTGCGGATGTACCTGGAGGAGGGCGCCGGACATGATGTGGTGCCCACGGGTGGCTGCCTGGTGGTGTTCCTGTCAGGCGAAGTGCCCCATGAAGTCCTGCCCGCGACCCGCGAACGCCTGTCATTGACCGGCTGGTTTCGCCGGCGGGGCAACGAGCCGTTCTGATCATGCAAAAAATCCTTGTGAGCCGTTGTCTGCTGGGGCACCGCGTCCGTTACGACGGCGGCGCCAGCGGGCCGTTCAATCAGTTGGAGCAGTGGATCGCCGAAGGTCGGGTAATCGCCTTGTGCCCGGAAGTCGCCGGCGGCTTGCCGACGCCTCGGGCAGCGGCGGAGATTCCCGGTGGCCAGGGTGTCCAGGTGCTCGAGGGTACGGCCCGAGTGATCACGACTGAGGGCGAGGACGTCAGTGACGCGTTCCTCTCGGGCGCACGACAGGCACTGGAGTTGGTGCAACAGCACGGCATCCGCATCGCCGTGCTCAAGGCCAACAGCCCGTCCTGCGGCAACCTGCTGACCTATGACGGGACCTTCAGCGGGGTCAAGGTCAGCGGCGAGGGGGTCACCGCAGCCTTGTTGACCCGCCACGGCGTGCGGGTGTTCAACGAGTTGCAACTGGCCGAGGCGGCAATCGCATTGGCTGCGCTGGACTGACATCAAGCGCATAACCTGTGGCGAGGGAGCTTGCTCCCGCTCGAGTGCGCAGCAGTCGCAAAAAACATTAAGCGAGATGTGCCTGACAGAGCTCGATTGCAGGTTTTAGGGTCGCTACGCGACCCAGCGGGAGCAAGCTCCCTCGCCACAGGAGAGGATCTCGAGCTCTTACAGTTTTGGCGGCTGGCTTGCGTCCATGCCGAACCACTTCTGCGACAGTTTCATCAGCCGGCCGTCTGCCTTGAGTCGTTGCAACGCGCGGTCGATGCCGGCCTGGAAAGCCGGGTTACCCTTTTGGAACGGAATCGCCAGGCTCAAGGTCGGACCGACCCTGGCCCCTTCCTTGACGGGCAAGCGGCTGTCACGAATGGCGTAGGGAATCAGCAGGCGATCACTGATGGCCGCATCGAGCTGTTTTCCCGCCACGTCCTTGAGCGGCTGTTGCGCGTCGGGGTAGCTGCGCAGGTCAATGCCCTCGACGCTGCGCGCCTGATCGACGAACTGACTGCCTTGCGCAACGCCCAGTGCCTGTCCCTTGAGCGCCAGCAATGAGCCGAGCGGGCGTTGTTCTTCCTCGCGCACGATCAATTGTGCGCTCGAATAGCTATAAGGTTCGCTGAAGTCGAAACGATCCTTGAGTTCCGGGGTCAGTGCTATGTGATTGATCGCGACGTCGTATTTGCCGCTTTCAACACCCGGCAGCAGGTCGGTGGAATCGGTGACAACGAAATCGGCGCGCACATCCATCTCGCTGGCCAGCAGTTGGCCGAGTTCGACTTCGAAGCCGGTCAGCTTGCCGTCTTCCTTGAAGTTGAACGGTGGCGTATTGGCCTCAAGTGCAATGCGCAGTTCGCCGCGGTCATTGACTTCATCAATCAGTTCGGCGTGAGCCAAGGGGCTAAGAAGGGGTAGCAACATGATCAGGCCAGGCAGAAAACGCATGGTCACTCCTTGAATTATTTATAGGCGACGCGCTGTTGCGGTTCGCTTTGCTATGGTGTTGAGGTCCTTCGACAACGAATGGCTACGAAGTTGTCCCATTCGTAGAGATTAAGCGGAAAAATGGAGAAAAGAATGAAAACCTTTTTGTCTCGTGCAGCTCTGGCGGGTTTGATGCTCAGCGCTTCGATGCTGGCCAGTGCGGCGGATATCCCACGCACCCAGGCACCGCAGGACGCGCAAGTATTTATCGTCACCCCGGTCAACGGCGATACCGTGGCCAAGACCTTTAAAGTCAAATTCGGTGTCAGTGATATTTCCCTGGCTCCAGCGGGTGATCAAACCCCTCACACCGGGCACCACCATTTGCTGATCGATGTCGACAAGCTGCCAGCCGAGAACCTGCCGATTCCGGCGGACGCCCAGCACATCCACTTCGGCAAGGCCCAGACCGAAACCGAAGTGACCCTGGCGCCCGGCAAACACACCTTGCAACTGGAGTTGGGGGACAAGAACCACATGCCGTTCGACCCGCCGATCCTTTCGGAAAAAATCACCGTCACGGTGAAATGAAAAAAGGGAGCCCCGATGGGGGCTCCCTTTTTCATAACGGCAAGCTGTAAGCCTCGGGTTAAAGCAAAGGCGAACTCGACTTGCCGCTTGCCGCTGCCCTTAGAACAGCACCCGGCTACGGATGGTGCCCTTGATGTGCTGCAGCTTCTCTTGCGCCAGGTCCGAGTACTCGGCATCGACGTCGATCACGACGTAGCCGACTTTCTCGTTGGTCTGCAGGAACTGACCGGAAATGTTGATGCCGTTTTCGGCGAAGACCTTGTTGATCTCGCTCATCACACCCGGGATGTTCTCGTGGATGTGCAGCAATCGGTGCTTGCCAGGGTGAGCCGGCAGGGCCACTTCCGGGAAGTTGACCGAGGACACCGACGTACCGTTGTCGCTGTACTTGACCAACTTCTCGGCTACTTCCAGGCCGATGTTGGCCTGCGCTTCAGCGGTGGAGCCGCCGATGTGCGGGGTCAGGATCACATTGTCCAGGCCACGCAGCGGGCTTTCGAACTCTTCGTCGTTGGAGCGTGGCTCCACCGGGAATACGTCGATGGCCGCGCCGATCAGGTGCTTGTCCTTGATCGCGTCCGCCAGGGCGTCCAGCTCGACCACGGTGCCGCGAGCGGCGTTGATCAGGATCCCGCCCTTCTTGATGGCGCGGATTTCCTTCTCGCCGACCATCCACTGGGTGGCAGCGGTTTCCGGTACGTGCAGGGTCACGATGTCGGACATGCCCAGCAACTCGTGCAGGTTGCCGACCTGGGTGGCGTTACCCAGTGGCAGCTTGGTCACGGTATCGTAGAAGTACACCTGCATGCCGAGGCCTTCGGCCAGGACCGACAGCTGGGTACCGATCGAGCCGTAACCGACGATGCCCAGTTTCTTGCCCCGGATTTCGAAGGAGTTGGCCGCGCTCTTGATCCAGCCGCCACGGTGGCAGGAAGCGTTTTTCTCCGGGATGCCGCGCAGCAGCAGGATCGCTTCGGCCAGCACCAGCTCGGCGACGGAGCGAGTGTTGGAGTACGGCGCGTTGAACACGGCGATACCGCGTTCGCGGGCAGCGCTGAGGTCGACCTGGTTGGTGCCGATGCAGAAACACCCTACAGCCACGAGCTTCTTCGCGTGATCGAAGATCTCTTCGGTCAGTTGAGTGCGCGAGCGAATGCCGATGAAGTGCGCATCAGCAATCTTTTCCTTGAGCTGCGCTTCCGGCAGAGAACCTGTGAGGTACTCGATGCTGGTGTAGCCCGCCGCCTTGAGGACGTCGACAGCCGATTGGTGGACGCCTTCGAGAAGAAGGAACTTGATCTTGCTCTTATCGAGAGAAGTCTTGCTCATCTGCGTAAACCTGTATCCCGGAGAAAAATGGCAGGGAGGGGAGCAGCCCAGAGCTGACCCGAACGGCAGGAACGCCGTGACCGCAGAACAGCCTTTGGGCACTACCCTGCGGGGTCGGTATGCTAGCATATGCACCCCGCTAAACACTCATTCCTGCGACGTGAAGCGTTCTCAGGATGACCATGAATTGTTCGAGAGTTCTGTCGATGACCAATCCTGCCCTGATTGATGAGCTGAAGACCCTGGTTGAGCCTGGCAAGGTGCTGACCGATGCCGACTCCCTGAATGCTTACGGTAAGGATTGGACCAAGCATTTCGCCCCGGCCCCGACGGCTATCGTGTTCCCCAAGACCACGGAACAGGTCCAGGCCATTGTGCGCTGGGCCAATGAGCACAAGGTCGCACTGGTGCCGTCCGGCGGGCGTACCGGGCTTTCCGCTGCGGCGGTGGCGGCCAACGGCGAAGTGGTCGTGTCCTTCGACTACATGAACCAGATCCTCGACGTGAACCTGACCGATCGCACCGCTGTTTGTCAGCCGGGTGTGGTCACCGAGCATTTGCAGAACGTGGCCGAAGAAAAAGGCCTGTACTACCCGGTGGATTTCGCTTCTGCAGGTTCCAGCCAGATTGGCGGCAATATCGGTACCAATGCCGGCGGGATCAAGGTCATTCGCTACGGCATGACCCGCAACTGGGTGGCCGGCATGAAAGTGGTCACCGGCAAGGGCGACCTGCTGGAACTGAACCGCGACCTGATCAAGAACGCCACCGGCTACGACATGCGTCAGCTGTTCATCGGCGCCGAGGGCACCCTGGGTTTCGTGGTCGAAGCGACCATGCGCCTGGATCGCGCGCCGAAAAACCTCACCGCCATGGTGCTCGGCACCGCCGACTTCGACTCGATCATGCCGGTGCTGCACGCGTTCCAGAGCAAACTCGACCTGACCGCCTTCGAATTCTTCTCCGACAAGGCCCTGGCCAAAGTCCTCGCGCGTGGCGACGTGCCGGCCCCTTTCGAGTCCGATTGCCCGTTCTACGCGCTGCTGGAATTCGAAGCGACCACTGAGGAAGTGGCCAACCACGCCCTGGAAACCTTCGAACACTGCGTCGAAGAAGGCTGGGTGCTGGATGGCGTGATGAGCCAGAGCGAATCGCAACTGCAAAACCTGTGGAAGCTGCGCGAGTACATCTCCGAGACCATTTCCCACTGGACACCGTACAAGAACGACATTTCGGTCACCGTGTCGAAAGTGCCGGCATTCCTGAAGGAAATTGACGCGATTGTCGGTGAACACTACCCGGACTTCGAAATCGTCTGGTTCGGCCACATCGGCGACGGCAACCTGCACCTGAACATCCTCAAGCCGGATAACCTGAGCAAGGACGAGTTCTTCGCCAAGTGCGCAACGGTGAACAAGTGGGTGTTCGAAACCGTCGAGAAGTACAACGGTTCGATTTCCGCCGAGCACGGCGTGGGCATGACCAAGCGCGATTACTTGACCTACAGCCGCTCCCCGGTCGAGATCGAGTATATGAAGGCCGTCAAGGCGGTGTTCGACCCGAATGGCATCATGAACCCGGGCAAGATCTTCGCTGTTTGAAGGGGTCGTACCTGAAGAATCACTAAGGCAGGAGTCGGTAATGAGCTATCAGCACCAATATGTCGACGGTACACGTATTCATTTCCCGGTCGGGAAAGTGGTGTGTATCGGGCGCAATTACGCCGAGCACGCCAAGGAACTGGACAACCCGGTGCCGACCGAGCCGTTGCTGTTCATCAAGCCAGGCAGTTGCGTGGTGCCGTTGGACGGGGGTTTTGCCATTCCGGTCGATCGCGGGTCGGTGCACTACGAAGCGGAAATCGCGGTGCTGATCGGCAAGCCGCTGTCGACCCGGCCGAGTCGTGAGGAAGTGCTGGATGCGATTTCCGGGTTTGCCCCCGCGCTGGACCTGACCCTGCGTGACAAGCAGGCCGAGCTCAAGTCCAAGGGCCTGCCGTGGGAAATCGCCAAGTGTTTCGATGGCGCCTGTGTACTGGCGCCGTTCGTGGTCAGCAGCACCTTTGCCGACCTGGGCGACATTGGCATCCGCCTGACCATCAATGGCGAAGTTCGCCAGGATGGCAACAGCAGCGCCATGCTCAACCCGATCGTGCCGATGATCCAGCACATGGCCGGCTGCTTCTCGCTGCAGGCCGGTGACGTGATCCTGACCGGTACGCCGGTGGGCGTGGGCCCGCTGAATGTCGGTGACGAACTGGTGCTGGAGCTTCCAGGCGCCGGCAGCTTCACCAGCAGCGTTCGCTAAACCACGGTCGCCAGCTCCCTCTGGAGCTGGCGCAGCCTGCGATCTTTTGACTTGGCTTTGCTGCACCCTTTCCCAAAAACGACCCCTGCGCGCCGTCCGGTTGTGGCTGCAACCCCGTGGCCATTAAGCTTGAATTCATCAAGGCGTGATATTTCATCCTCCCGATTCGTTTTTTGAGCAGCCTGAATGCGCCGACTAGCCCGTCCCAAACCCCTTGCCCTGATGATGGTCATCACCGCCGTGCTGGCATTGGGTGTGCTGGGTCAGTACTACCGCCTTTACGAGCGTACCTGGTTCAACCTGCAAGCCTGGTTGCACCCGCTCAGTGAGCAGTCCATGGCGCTCAATGACTACCAGGTGGTGATCGAGGCGAAGGTGATCGACGGGCTGGACGATGATGTCTCGGCACTGACCTTTGATCCGGTGCGTAAAAGCCTGTTCACCGTGACCAACCAGAATTCCGAGCTGATCGAGATGTCCCTCGACGGGCAAATCCTGCGCCGCGTGGCGTTGGTGGGGTTTGGCGACCCGGAGGCGGTGGAGTTCATCAGCGCCGACACCTATGTGATCAGCGATGAGCGTCAGCAGCGCCTGATCAAGATTCACCTGGAGGACGACACGACGTTCCTCGATGCCGCCGATGCCGAGCAGATGACCCTGGGCGTGCACATGACCCGGAACAAGGGCTTTGAAGGTCTGGCCTACGACTCCAAGGGCAAGCGCCTGTTTGTCGCCAAGGAACGCGACCCGATGCTGATCTATGAGGTGCAGGGTTTCCCGCACTTCGACCCGGAAAAGTCCTATGCCGTTCACGTGGTCAACAACCCCAAGCGCGATGCCGGGATGTTTGTGCGTGACCTATCGAGCCTGCAATACGACGAACGCAGCGGCCATTTGCTGGCGCTGTCGGATGAGTCGCGGCTGATTCTGGAACTGGATATCGACGGTCGGCCGTTGAGCACGATGCCGCTGAACAAGGGGCGCCAGGGCTTGCAAAAGACCGTGCCGCAAGCGGAGGGGATCGCCATGGATGACGACGGCACCCTGTATCTGGTGAGTGAGCCGAATCTGTTTTACGTGTTCAAGAAGCCCACAGCGAATTAGTAGCGACGAGCTTTGTTTGTGGCGAAGGAGCTTGCGCCCCTCGGCTGGTCCGCGTTCTGGTGTAGCAGTCGCAGGTTTTAGGACCGCTTTGCGGTCCAGCGGGAGCAAACTCCCTCGCCACAGGTATTACGTACCGATCAGGCCTTGAGGGTTTTCACGCCTTCGCTGGTACCCAGCAGCAACAGATCCGCCGGGCGAGCCGCGAACAGGCCATTGGTGACCACGCCGACGATGGCGTTGATTTGCGTCTCGAGCTCCACCGGGTTGGTGATCTGCATGTTGAACACGTCGAGGATGATGTTGCCGTTGTCGGTCAACACGCCTTCACGGTAGACCGGGTCGCCGCCCAGCTTTACCAGCTCGCGGGCTACGTGGCTGCGGGCCATTGGAATCACTTCGACCGGCAGCGGGAAGTTGCCCAGTACCGGCACCAGCTTGCTGGCATCGGCGATGCAGATGAAGGTCTTGGCCACGGCCGCCACGATCTTCTCGCGGGTCAGGGCCGCGCCGCCGCCTTTGATCAGGTTCAGGTGCTCGTCGCTTTCATCGGCGCCGTCGACGTAGAACTCCAGGTCGCTGACGGTGTTCAGCTCGTACACCGGAATCCCGTGGCCCTTGAGGCGCGCGGCGGTGGCTTCGGAGCTGGCGACGGCGCCATCGAATGCACCCTTGTGCAGGGCCAGCGCATCGATGAAGCAATTGGCGGTGGAGCCGGTGCCGACCCCGACGATGCTCTTGTCGTCGAGTTTAGGAAGGATGAAATCGACCGCGGCCTGCGCCACTGCCTGTTTGAGTTGATCCTGGGTCATGCGGGCTCCGAGGTGCCATAAGGGAGGACAGAAGGCCGGCATTATAGGCTCCGGGGCCGGGAAGGTCATTGCCCGATTGGCGGGGCGACGGCGCATCTTGGCTTTTGTGGCGAGGGAGCTTGCTCCCGTTCGGCGGCGAAGCCGTCGTAAAGTCCGGTAGCACGATGTGGCTGAAAGAATTTTGGACCGCTTCGCGCCCCATCGAGAGCAAGCTCCCTCGCCACAGGTTCTAAAACCACCTGTTTGCTGTGGTCGCTCAGGTAAAAGCCGGGTTAGACTCCTTGGCCCTGCCCAACCCGCTCAGTGATGCTTTCCGATGCTCGAACAGTACGTCAAAAAGATCCTCACCTCGCGCGTTTATGACGTTGCCGTAGAAACCCCATTGCAGACTGCCCGCCAGCTCTCCGAGCGGCTGGGCAACACGATCTGGCTCAAGCGTGAAGACTTGCAGCCGGTGTTCTCGTTCAAGATTCGCGGCGCTTATAACAAGCTGACCCAGTTGAGCGATGAAGAGCGAGCGCGTGGCGTGGTCACCGCGTCGGCGGGCAACCATGCCCAGGGTCTGGCCTTGGCGGCCAAGGTACTGGGTGTGAAGGCGACCATCGTCATGCCCAAGACCACCCCGGAGATCAAGGTCGAAGGCGTGCGCTCGCGCGGCGGCAAAGTGGTGTTGCACGGGGATTCCTTCCCGGAGGCCCTGGCTTTTTCGCTGAAGCTGGTCGATGAAAAGGGCTACGTCTACATCCACCCTTACGACGATCCGCACACCATCGCCGGGCAGGGCACGGTGGCGATGGAAATTCTGCGCCAGCACCCGGGGCCGCTGGATGCGATCTTCGTTCCCGTCGGCGGTGGTGGCCTGATCGCCGGGATTGCCGCCTACGTGAAGTACTTGCGCCCGGACATCAAGATCATCGGCGTCGAGCCGGACGACTCCAACTGCCTGCAAGCGGCCATGGCCGCTGGTGAGCGGGTGGTGCTGCCGACCGTGGGCCTCTTTGCCGATGGTGTGGCGGTTGCCCAGATCGGCCAGCACACGTTCGATATCTGCAAAGACTACGTCGATGAAGTCATTACCGTCAGCACCGACGAGATCTGCGCGGCGATCAAGGATATCTACGACGACACCCGTTCGATCACCGAGCCTGCCGGTGCCCTGGGTGTGGCCGGGATCAAGAAGTACGTCGAGTTGCGGGGCGTTACCGGGCAGACCCTGGTGGCCATCGACTCCGGTGCCAACGTCAACTTCGACCGCTTGCGCCACGTGGCCGAGCGCGCCGAGCTGGGGGAAGGCCGCGAAGCGATCATCGCCGTGACCATTCCGGAGAAGCCGGGCAGCTTCAAGGCGTTCTGCGAAGCCATCGGCAAACGCCAGATCACCGAATTCAACTACCGCTACAACACCGGCAGCGAAGCGCACATTTTCGTCGGCGTGCAGACGCACCCGGAAAACGATCCGCGCAGCGCGCTGCTTGCCAGCCTGACCGAGCAGGGCTTCCCGGTACTCGACCTGACTGACAACGAGCTGGCCAAGTTGCACATCCGGCACATGGTGGGCGGTCGCGCGGCCCATGTGGTCGATGAAGTGGTGCTGCGCTTCGAGTTTCCAGAGCGTCCGGGGGCGCTGTTCAACTTCCTCAGCAAGCTCGGCGGGCGCTGGAACATCTCGATGTTCCATTACCGTAACCACGGTGCGGCGGACGGGCGTGTGGTCGCCGGCTTGCAGGTCCCCCATGACGAGCGTCATCTGGTGCCGGCGGCGCTGGCAGAAATCGGTTATCCCTACTGGGATGAAAGCGACAATCCGGCCTATCAGTTGTTTCTTGGCTGAACGGCTACGTTGATGGGCAGAACATAAGGAAATCGGACAATGGAAATGTTAACGGCCCTGAAGGCAGCGCACATGGTCGCGACGGTCGTGCTGCTGGCGTGCGCGCTGGGCCTGGGGATCTGGGTCTGGCGGACCCGGCGTAACGGCGATGCAACGGCGGGAAGCCGTACGTTGCAACGGCCACGGGTGTTCGTCTGGCTGTTGATGGGGCTGGCCTTGCTGAGCATGCCATTCACCGGCTGGTGGATGGTGCACTTGATCGGCTGGCCGCTGGGACAGACCTGGCTGCTGGCCTCCAGTGTGCTCTACACCGTGGCGGCGCTGGCCTGGTTCTGGTTGCTGGTGCGGCTGAACAAGCTGCGCAAGGCGCCGGGTAGCGTGGGCAGGTTTACCTTTGCGCTGGCGCTGGTCAGCTTCGTCTGCTTGATCGCTATTGCCGGGCTGATGGGCGCGAAGCCGGCTTGACCTGATTCACGTGATCAACTGTGGCGAGGGAGCTTGCTCCCGCTCGGTCGCGCAGCGGCCGCAAATCCGGCTGATGCGCTCCGTCTGACAAAGCGTCTTTGCAGATTTTAGGACCGCTTCGCGCTCCAGCGGGAGCAAGCTCCCTCGCCACAGGTAAAGCGCTTACCTCAGCCGCGCAACGAAATTACCGGCCAGCCTCGCTTCTCGGCCTCGGCCCGCAGGTTCGGGTCCGGGTCCACGGCAACCGGGTTGGCCACTTCCTCCAGCAACGCCAGGTCGTTCATCGAGTCGCTATAGAAGTAGCTGTCTTCCAGCGTCAACCCGGTCTCCTCCAGCCAGCGATTCAGGCGTGTCACCTTGCCTTCACGGAAGCAGGGTACATCGGTACTGCGCCCGGTGTAGCGACCGTCCTGCATCTCGCATTCGGTGGCGATCAGGGTTTCAACCCCCAGGCGCTCGGCAATAGGCCCGGTGATGAAACGGTTGGTGGCGGTGATGATCACCAGCTTGTCGCCGGCGGCGCGGTGTTTGGCCAACAACTCGATGGCCTTGGGCAGCATGATCGGTTCGATGCAATCGCGCATGTAGTCGCGATGCCATTCCTGCAACTGGTGCATCTCGGTGTGGCCGAGGATTTCCAGGCAGAAGTTCAGGTAGGCGGCGTTATCCAGCTTGCCGGCCAGGTAGTCCTGATAGAACGCGTCGTTGCGTGTCTTGTAGGCGACGGCGTCGAGCAAGCCCCGTTCGCACAGGTAGTCGCCCCATGCGTGGTCGCTGTCGCCGCCCAAAAGCGTGTTGTCCAGGTCGAATAAAGCCAGGCGCATTGCAGTTACCCGCTGAAAAGTCTGTAAAAAGGCGACAAGAATACGGTCTTTTCACAAGAGTGCACATAAGGTAGGAAGCTTCGTTGCCGCCTTAACAAGCTTTGTGGAACAATGCGGCGACATGCGTTTGCGAGGTTGTTGCCGTGATCGACCCCGATGGTTTCCGCCCCAATGTCGGGATCATTCTGACGAATGATGCCGGCCAGGTGCTTTGGGCTCGCCGTATCAATCAAGATGCCTGGCAGTTTCCCCAGGGAGGTATCAACCCCCAGGAGACGCCGGAAGACGCCTTGTATCGCGAGTTGAACGAAGAAGTGGGTCTGGAGCGCGAAGATGTTGAAATTCTCGCCTGCACTCGCGGCTGGTTGCGCTATCGTTTGCCGCAACGTCTGGTCAGGACCCACAGCCAACCGCTGTGCATCGGCCAGAAACAGAAATGGTTTCTCCTGCGCCTGGTCTCCAACGAGCAGCGGGTGCGGATGGATTTGACCGGTAAACCGGAATTCGATGGCTGGCGCTGGGTCAGTTATTGGTATCCGTTGGGCCAGGTGGTGACATTCAAGCGCGAGGTGTATCGCCGCGCTCTCAAAGAGCTTGCCCCGCGCCTTTTAACGCGCGACTGACGACGGAGTTCGACCCCGAGCCATGCTCAATACGCTGCGCAAGATCGTCCAGGAAGTTAACTCCGCCAAGGATCTCAAGGCGGCGTTGGGGATTATTGTGTTGCGCGTCAAAGAGGCCATGGGCAGCCAGGTCTGCTCGGTCTACTTGCTGGACCCCGAGACCAACCGTTTCGTGCTGATGGCCACCGAGGGCTTGAACAAGCGCTCGATCGGCAAGGTCAGCATGGCGCCCAACGAAGGTCTGGTCGGCCTGGTCGGCACGCGTGAAGAACCCCTTAACCTCGAGAACGCTGCGGGCCACCCGCGCTATCGCTACTTCGCCGAAACCGGCGAGGAGCGTTATGCCTCGTTCCTCGGTGCGCCGATCATTCACCACCGCCGCGTCGTGGGCGTGTTGGTTATCCAGCAAAAAGAGCGTCGTCAGTTCGACGAAGGCGAGGAAGCCTTCCTGGTGACCATGAGCGCCCAGCTCGCGGGCGTTATCGCTCATGCCGAGGCCACCGGTTCGATCCGTGGCCTGGGCCGTCAGGGCAAGGGTATTCAGGAAGCAAAGTTCGTCGGTGTACCCGGCTCGCCGGGTGCGGCGGTCGGTACCGCGGTGGTCATGCTGCCACCGGCTGACCTGGACGTGGTGCCCGACAAGGCCATCAGCGACATCGACGCTGAGCTCAAGTTGTTCAAGACCGCCATCGAAGGCGTGCGCGCCGACATGCGTGCGTTGTCCGCCAAGCTCGCCACACAATTGCGCCCCGAAGAGCGCGCCTTGTTCGACGTCTACCTGATGATGCTCGACGATGCCTCGCTGGGCAGCGAAGTCACCACCGTGATCAAGACCGGCCAGTGGGCCCAGGGCGCGCTGCGCCAGGTGGTCACCGATCACGTCAACCGTTTCGAATTGATGGACGATGCCTACCTGCGTGAGCGGGCCTCGGACGTCAAGGACCTGGGACGCCGCCTGCTTGCCTATTTGCAGGAAGAGCGCCAGCAGACCCTGGTCTACCCCGACAACACCATCCTGATCAGCGAGGAACTGACGCCGGCCATGCTCGGCGAGGTGCCGGAAGGCAAGCTGGTGGGGTTGGTCTCGGTATTGGGTTCCGGTAACTCCCACGTGGCGATCCTGGCGCGCGCCATGGGCATCCCGACGGTGATGGGCCTGGTCGACTTGCCGTACTCCAAGGTCGACGGCATCCAGATGATCGTCGACGGCTACCACGGCGAGGTCTACACCAACCCCAGCGACGTGCTGCGCAAGCAGTTCGCCGACGTGGTCGAGGAAGAGAAGCAACTGGCCCTGGGCCTGGATGCGCTGCGTGACCTGCCATGCGTGACGGTCGACGGGCATCGCATGCCGTTGTGGGTGAACACCGGCCTGCTGGCGGACGTGGCGCGGGCGCAAAAGCGCGGCGCCGAAGGGGTGGGTCTGTACCGCACCGAAGTGCCGTTCATGATCAATCAGCGTTTCCCGAGTGAAAAGGAGCAGCTGGCGATTTATCGCGAGCAACTCGCCGCCTTCCACCCGCAACCGGTGACCATGCGCAGCCTGGACATCGGCGGCGACAAGGCACTGTCGTATTTCCCGATCAAGGAAGACAACCCCTTCCTTGGCTGGCGCGGGATCCGCGTCACCCTCGACCACCCGGAAATCTTCCTGGTACAAACCCGCGCGATGCTCAAGGCCAGCGAAGGCCTGGATAACCTGCGCATCCTGCTGCCGATGATTTCCGGCATCCATGAACTGGAAGAAGCCCTGCACCTGATCCACCGGGCCTGGGGTGAAGTGCGCGACGAAGGCACCGATGTGCCGATGCCGCCAGTGGGCGTGATGATCGAAATCCCGGCGGCGGTCTACCAGACCAAGGAACTGGCGCGGCAGGTGGACTTCCTGTCGGTCGGCTCCAACGACCTGACCCAGTACCTGCTGGCCGTGGACCGCAACAACCCGCGGGTAGCCGACCTCTACGACTATCTGCACCCGGCGGTGCTACAGGCTCTACAATCCGTGGTGCGCGACGCCCATGCCGAAGGCAAGCCGGTGAGTATCTGCGGCGAGATGGCGGGCGATCCAGCCGCCGCGGTGCTGTTGATGGCGATGGGCTTCGACAGCCTGTCGATGAACGCCACCAACCTGCCGAAGGTGAAGTGGATGCTGCGCCAGATCAACCTCAGTTGGGCCAAGGATCTGCTGGCCGAGCTGATGACCATCGACAACCCGCAAGTGATCCACAGCTCGCTGCAATTGGCGCTGAAGAACCTCGGGTTGGCGCGGATGATCAATCCGGCGGCGATCAAGACCCTCTGAAACGCCAACGGCCCTTGTGGCGAGGGAGCTTGCTCCCGCTCGGCTGCGCAGCAGTCGTAAGCCGGCCAAAGCGATCTTTCTGAAAGATTGCAATCGCCAGATTGGAGCGCGTTGCGCTCCAGCGGGAGCAAGCTCCCTCGCCACCATTTACCGCCTGAGCTTCAAATTCTCAGCTCAATTTCCCCCAAATGCCCGCCATACGGCCCGAAACTGCGCTCGACCATCCACCGTGAACCATCGGCCTGGACAATCAGCGCGGTACTCGCCCGGGTGCCATACGTGGGGCTGACGATAAACACGCTGGACAACAGGCTTTCGGTCGCCAGGCCCACGCCGGTGTCCGGCAAGTCGGCAAGCGGCGCGGTTTGCGGGTCAGCCAGCAGTGCCAGCAGCGCCTGTGGTTGAGGGTCGTCGAGTACCTCGGTCAGGGCTGTCCTGGCCTTGAGCAGCTTGGGCCAAGGCGTATCCAGCCCGGCATTCGACAGTCCGTAGACTCCGGCTTCCAACCGGGTCGGTGCGGTCTGCCGGGCATTGAAGTGCCACAGCTCATGCAGGTTGCCGACCAGCAGGTTGAACCCGGCATATTCCACGGATCTGCCGACAACGTCGGCCAAATAGTCGGTAATTGGCATTTCGCCCGTGAGAAACCGTGCCACCAGTTCACCCCGCGAGCGGCGGGCCGCAGGTTGGTGGGGGTTGCGGATGTTGGTCAGCGCGGCAAAGCGCCCGTCGGCACCGACTCCCAGCCAGGTGCCACCGGCCTCCAGGTCACGGCCGGCATACACTTGCGGGGCTTCGGGCCATTGCGCCAGCGGCAGACTGGGGCGGGCATAGAACTCGTCACGGTTGGCCGCGACGACCAGGGGCGTGGGGTGATCCGGGCGCCAGGCGAAAACAATCAGGCACATAAGGTAGTCCTTGTGCGTTTTTTGCTCACTTTACGCAGACATCGCTCATCGATCCATCGTCTTGCACAGTGGAGCCTTGGGCCATGCATCCGTTACCATGCGGCACTTATTTTGGGGGTGCAGTCATGGAATTTCTGCTCTATCTGGTGTTGGGCGCCTGTGCAGGCGTGTTGGCCGGGCTGTTTGGCGTGGGTGGCGGGATCATTATCGTCCCGGTGCTGGTATTCAGTTTCACCTTGCAGGGCTTCGATGCATCGGTGCTGACCCACCTGGCCGTCGGTACCTCGCTGGCAACGATCATCTTTACCTCGATCAACGCCGTGCGTGAGCACCAACGCAAAGGTGCGGTACGCTGGCCGATTTTCCTCTGGATGACCCTGGGGATTCTCCTGGGTGCCGGGTTCGGGGCGCTGACCGCCGAAGCGATCTCAGGCCCCAACTTGCAGAAAATCATTGGTGTGTTCGCCCTGGTGATCGCGGTGCAGATGGCCCTGGAGCTCAAGCCCAAGGCCAGCCGAACCGTTCCCGGCAAGGTCGGCCTGACCCTGGCCGGCAGCGTGATTGGCTGGGCGTCGGCGATTTTCGGCATTGGTGGCGGCTCGCTGACCGTGCCGTTCCTGACCTGGCGCAGCGTGCCGATGCAGCAAGCAGTGGCCACTTCGTCGGCCTGCGGCCTGCCGATCGCGCTGGCTAGTGCATTAAGTTTCATGATTCTGGGCTGGCATGATCCCCTGTTGCCCGCTCATAGTCTGGGGTTCATTTATCTGCCAGCACTGCTGGGCATTGCCCTGACCAGCATGCTGTTCGCCCGCTTCGGTGCGCGACTGGCCCACCGGCTGTCGCCGCGGTTGCTGAAAAGACTGTTTGCCGTTTTGCTGTTGTGCGTGGGGCTGAGCTTCCTGCTCTGACGCGCGGCGCAATCCTGGCTTAATCCTGGCGTGACACGGTCGCGCCAGGAATTATAGGTTTCAACTCTAACGAGGAGTCGCAATGCTGCCTTACCCGCAGATTGACCCGGTGGCCCTGGCCATTGGCCCACTGAAAATCCACTGGTACGGCCTGATGTACCTGGTCGGCATCGGTGGTGCCTGGCTGCTGGCGTCGCGCAGGTTGAACCGCTTCGACCCGACCTGGACCAAGGAAAAGCTCTCCGACATGGTCTTCTGGATGTCGATGGGGGTGATTCTCGGTGGCCGTCTGGGTTATGTGCTGTTTTACGACCTGAATGCTTACCTGGCCAATCCGACGCTGATTTTCGAAGTGTGGAAGGGCGGCATGTCGTTCCATGGCGGGTTTATCGGCGTGATGCTGGCGGCGTTGTGGTTCGGTAAAAAGAACGGCAAGTCGTTCTTCCAACTGATGGACTTCGTCGCGCCCATGGTGCCGATTGGCCTGGGGGCCGGGCGTATAGGCAACTTCATCAACGCCGAATTGTGGGGTAAGGCGACCGACGTGCCGTGGGCCATGGTCTTCCCGGCATTCAGCGACCCGTCGCAGCTGCCGCGCCACCCGTCGCAGCTGTACCAGTTCGCGCTGGAAGGCGTGGCACTGTTCGTCATTCTCTGGTTGTTCTCGCGCAAGCCGCGGCCGACCATGGCGGTATCCGGGATGTTTGCGCTGTTCTATGGCATCTTCCGTTTCATCGTCGAATTCGTCCGCGTGCCGGACGCGCAACTGGGCTATCTGGCCTGGAACTGGCTGACCATGGGTCAGGTGCTGTGCGTACCGATGATCGTCGGCGGGCTGTTCCTGATCTGGCTGGCTTATCACCGCGCCCCGGCCGCTCCGGTTGCCCCGGCAGCCTGATTCGCCGCGCTCTACATTCGAACCCCGGGGCGTTGGCCCCGGGTTCAAGGACACAGGTAATACATGAAGCAATATCTCGATCTGGTCGCCCACGTCATCAAGAACGGCACCAAGCAAGCCAACCGTACCGGCGTGAACACCATCAGCTTTCCCGGCGCGATGCTGCGTTATGACCTCAAGGAAGGTTTCCCGGCGATCACCACTCGCAAGATGGCCTTCAAGTCCGCCATCGGCGAAATGTGCGGCTTCCTGCGCGGGGTGAACAACGCCGCCGAATTTCGCGCCCTGGGCTGCAAGGTCTGGGACCAGAACGCCAACGAAAACGCCCAGTGGCTGGCCAACCCCTTCCGCCAGGGCGAAGACGACCTGGGCGAGATCTACGGTGTGCAATGGCGCAAGTGGCCGGCATACAAGCAGATCCCGCTGAGCAACCCGGCGGCCATCGAGCAGACCCTGAACCAGGGCTACCGGCAGATCGCCGAGGGCGAGGAAGACGGCCAGGCCTATGTAGTGCTGTACAAGGCCATCGACCAGGTTCGCCAGTGCGTCGACACCATCATCAAGGACCCGGGCAGCCGTCGCATCCTGTTCCACGGCTGGAACTGCGCCCAGCTCGATGAAATGGCCCTGCCGCCGTGCCACTTGCTGTACCAGTTCCACCCGAATGTCGAGACGAAGGAGATTTCCCTGACCCTCTACATCCGCTCCAACGACCTGGGCCTGGGCACGCCGTTCAACCTCACCGAAGGCGCCGCGCTGCTGAGCCTGATCGGTCGCCTGACCGGCTACACGCCGCGCTGGTTCACCTATTTCATCGGTGATGCCCACGTCTACGAAAACCACCTGGACATGCTCAACGAACAGCTCACGCGCGAGCCGTTCCCGATGCCGAAACTGGTGATTTCAGACCGCGTGCCGGAGTTCGCCAAGACCGGTGTGTACCAGCCGGAGTGGCTGGAGTTGATCGAGCCAAGCGACTTCTCGCTGGAAGGCTATGAGCACCACGCGCCAATGACCGCGCCGATGGCAGTTTGATCGTGAGCCATTGTGGCGAGGGAGCTTGCTCCCGCCGCCCGATTCGCGTTCGGGGGTAGCAGTCGCAAAGCCTGCGAATGCGCTGTTTCTGAAGGAGTCGGGGTGCAGGTTTCAGGGCTGCCTTGCAGCCCAGCGGGAGCAAGCTCCCTCGCCACAGTTATTGAATCAAGCCTTAATGCCCGTGACTACGGCCCACATGTGAGTGCTCGGTGTCACTGGCCGCCACCCCTCCGCTGACTTCCAGCCGCTGCAATATCCCGCATTGTTCGATATCCGGCTCTTCGCTGCAGCGTTGGCGCAGGTCGAGCAGTTGTGCCTGCAGGGCCAGCAATCCGTCGATCCGCGCCTTGACGTGATGGATATGCTCGTCGATCAGTGCGTTGACGCTTTCGCACTGGTCCTGCGGGCTGTCGCGCAGGGCCAGCAGGCTGCGGATTTCTTCGAGGGTCATGTCCAGGGTGCGGCAGTTGCGGATGAACGTCAGGCGCTCGGCGTGGGCCTGGGTGTAGACGCGGTAGTTGCCGTCGCTGCGGGCCGGCTCCGGCAGCAGGTTTTCGCGCTCGTAGTAGCGAATGGTTTCGACCGCGCAGTCGGTCAGTTTTGCCAGTTCCCCGATCTTCATCGCAACAATCTCCAAAAAGGGTGCTTGACCCTATAGTGGCTACAGGGTCTTTACTTGGCAACAGGCACCTTAATGGAATGGACGCGACCTTATGAGCGATTCCCTGCACACCCACAAACCCGGCGCTGAGCACGAGCACAGCCACGGGGCAAAACTTCAGCCTGTGAAAAAACACGATCACGCCAGCCATGGTGGTTCCTGCTGTTCTAGTGCAGCGGCACCTGCGGTGGTGAAAATCAGTGAGGCGCCCACTGACGGCGCGCGCCTGAGTCGTTTCCGCATCGAGGCCATGGACTGCCCGACCGAGCAGACGCTGATCCAGAACAAGCTGGGCAAGCTCGAAGGTGTGCAGCAACTGGAATTCAACCTGATCAACCGCGTGCTGGGCGTGACCCATGACCTGCCGGGCACGAAACCGATCATCGACGCCATCAAGGCCATCGGCATGGTGGCCGAGCCGATCGAGGAGGGCGCGGATGCCGATGACAACCGTCCGGCCTCGGTGAAAAAGCACTGGTGGCCGCTGGCGGTGTCGGGTGTCGGTGCTATGGCGGCGGAAGTGATTCACTTCACCAGCGCCGCGCCGACCTGGGTGGTGGCGATTGTCGCGATGGTTTCCATCCTCTGCGGTGGTCTGGGCACCTATAAAAAGGGCTGGATTGCCCTGAAGAACCTCAACCTGAACATAAATGCGTTGATGAGTATCGCGGTGACCGGTGCCGTGCTGATTGGGCAGTGGCCGGAAGCGGCGATGGTGATGTTCCTGTTCACCGTGGCCGAGCTGATCGAAGCCAAATCCCTCGACCGTGCGCGCAATGCCATCAGCGGGCTGATGCAGATGACCCCGGAAAAGGTCACTGTGCGGCAGGAGGACGGCAGCTGGGTCGAACGCGAAGCCAAGCAGGTCGATCTGGGGGCGCTGGTGCGGGTGCGTCCCGGCGAGCGCATTGGCCTGGACGGCGAAGTCACGTCCGGCAGCTCGACGATCGACCAGGCGCCGATCACCGGTGAAAGCCTGCCCGTCGAAAAAACCGTCGGCGACAAGGTCTTCGCCGGCACCATCAACCAGTCCGGTTCCCTGGAATACACCGTCACCGCCGCCGCCAACAACTCGACCCTGGCGCGGATCATTCATGCCGTGGAAGAGGCCCAGGGCGCGCGGGCGCCGACCCAGCGTTTCGTCGACAGCTTCTCGAAAATCTACACGCCAGTGGTGTTCGTCTTCGCCCTCGGGGTGGCGCTGGTCCCGCCGTTGTTCATGGGGGCGGCGTGGTTCGAGTGGATCTACCGCGCGTTGGTACTGCTGGTGGTCGCGTGCCCTTGTGCGCTGGTGATTTCCACCCCGGTGACCATCGTCAGCGGTCTGGCGGCCGCGGCGCGCAAAGGCATCCTGATCAAGGGCGGTGTGTACCTGGAGGGCGGCTACAAGCTGGATTACCTGGCGTTGGACAAAACCGGCACCCTGACTCACGGCAAGCCGGTGCAGACCGATTACCTGTCCCTGGACCCCACGGTCGATGGCACCGCTCAGGTGTTAGCCGCCAGCCTGGCTGGGCGTTCCGACCACCCGGTATCGCTGGCCATTGCCAATGCGGCTGTGGATAAGCAGCTCCCCCTGCGCACTGTGGATAACTTCGAGGCACTGACCGGCCGGGGCGTGCGTGGCGAAATCGACGGCCAGCTCTACCACCTGGGCAACCACCGTCTGGTGGAGGAGTTGGGCCTGTGCTCGCCAGCCCTGGAAGAGAAACTCTTCGCCCTGGAAAAACAGGGCAAGACCGTGGTGCTGTTGCTCGACACCTCTGGCCCGCTGGCGCTGTTCGCCGTGGCCGATACGGTCAAGGACACCAGCCGCGAAGCGATCCGGCAGCTTCATGCGCTGGGGGTGAAGACCCTGATGCTCACCGGTGACAACCCGCACACCGCGCAGGCCATTGCGGCTCAGGTGGGCATCGACCAGGCACAGGGCGACTTGCTGCCGACCGATAAGCTCAAGGCCATCGAAGCCTTGTACGCCCAGGGACATCGTGTCGGCATGGTCGGGGACGGTATCAACGATGCGCCGGCGCTGGCCCGGGCCGAGATCGGGTTTGCCATGGCCGCGGCCGGCACCGATACCGCGATTGAAACCGCCGATGTGGCCTTAATGGACGACGATCTGCGCAAGATTCCGGCGTTTATCCGGCTGTCGCGCCAGACCTCGAACATCCTCACGCAAAATATCGCGTTGGCCCTGGTCATCAAGGCGATCTTTCTTGGGGTAACCTTCTTCGGCCTCGCCACCATGTGGATGGCGGTGTTTGCCGACATGGGCGTGGCCTTGTTGGTGGTGTTCAATGGTCTGCGCCTGCTGCGCAAGTAAATGAAGAGAGGGTGATGTGCTGAGTGCCGAGCTGAAGGCGTTTTACATGGTCGCGCGTCTGGGCAGTATTACCCTGGCGGCGAAAAAGCTCGGCCTGAGCCAACCGACGGTCACCACCCAGATCCGCCATCTGGAAAGCCAGTATTCGGTGGAACTGTTCTACCGTGGTGGTCGCCGGCTGACGGTCAGTGACGAAGGCTCGCGCCTGCTACCGATGGTCAAGGCCCTGTTGCAGCAGGAGGCGGATATCGAGTTTTTCCTGCGCAACAGCGGTCAGGTGCAGGGTGCCCTGCGTATTGCCGCCACCGCGCCGTATTACATCCTCGACCTGGTGAAGACGTTCCGCGAGCGTTTACCGCAGGTGGAGGTCTCGATGGAAATCGGTAACTCCCAGCAGGTACTGGAAGCCCTCGAGGACTATCGGGTCGACCTAGCGGCCTCGTCGCAATTGCTCGAAGACTCGCGGTTGATCCGCCGGGTACTCGGCACCGATCCCTTGGTGCTGGCGGTGCATCGCAACCACCCATTGGCGGGCCATGATCATGTCCCGTTGAGTGCGCTGGTCGGTCACACCCTGTTGATGCGCGAAACCGGTTCGACCACCCGGCGCCTGACCGAGGAGTTGCTGGCCAGCGCCGGGGTGAGTTTCGGCCCGTTGCTGGAAATCGGCAGCCGTGAATCGATCCGTGAAGCGGTACTGCGCAACATCGGCATCAGCATCATCGCCCGTCAGGAAGTACCCCATGACCCGCAATTGCGGGTGCTGACCATCGAAAACGCGCCGCAGATTCCGGAATACCTGTACTGCCTCAAAGAGCGCAAGAATGCCCGCTTGCCCGCCGCGTTCCTGGGGTTGGCGCAGGAAATGGCCCCGGCCTGAAATCTTCATCGCCGGTACTGGCTTCATCGCGGGCAAGCCCGCTCCCACAGGGTTAGCGGTTGTTGACCGAGTTGTGTTCGGCCAAGGTCAACGGTGGGAGCGGGCTTGCCCGCGAAGACGATTGGACAGGCAACACATCACGTGAACCCAAATCCTCCAATACCACTATCGGCAGTTTTTGCCTCGCTGCCACATGAACTACGCATTCGCTCCCTAGGATGGCCGTCATCTGCTTGATGAGGTCCGTCCATGAACCACTCGAACGCAATTGCCCAGGCTATCCCCGGCATCCCGATGAAGGTGCGCGGCATTGAAAAGCGTTTCGGCGCTTTCACCGCGCTGGATAACGTTTCGCTGGATGTCCAGGCCGGTGAGCTGGTGTGCCTGCTCGGGCCGTCGGGTTGCGGCAAGACCACCTTGCTGCGCTGCATTGCAGGCCTGGAGCGCCAGGATCATGGCCAGTTGTACCTCGGTGAGCGCGACGTGTCCTTGCTGGCACCGCAGGCTCGGGACTACGGGATTCTGTTCCAGTCCTACGCCTTGTTTCCCAATCTGACCGTCGAAGCCAACATTGCCTACGGCCTGGCCGGCAGCGGCCGTGAGGAAGTGCGCAAGCGGGTGGCGCAGATGCTGGAGCTGGTGGGCCTGATCGGCAGCGAGAAAAAATACCCTGGCCAATTGTCCGGCGGTCAGCAGCAGCGCGTGGCACTGGCCCGTGCCCTGGCACCGGCACCATCGTTGTTGCTGCTGGACGAACCGATGTCGGCGCTCGATGCCCGGGTGCGCGAGCACCTGTGTACCGAATTGCGCCAGCTGCAACGCAACCTCGGCATCACCACCCTGATGGTCACCCACAATCAGGACGAGGCCATGCTGATGGCCGACCGTATCGCCGTGATGAACAACGGCAAGGTCGAGCAATACGCCACCCCCCAGGAAATCTACAACCGTCCGGCCACTCCTTTCGTGGCCGAGTTCGTCGGGCAGGGTAACTGGTTGCCGTTCCAGCGCAACAGCGACAGCCATGCGCAGGTCGGCGGGATGAACGTGCGCCTGGCCGATAACGCCAGCAAGGCTGCGTCGGGACGGCTGTTCTGCCGCCCGGAAGCCATCAGCATCAACCCGTTGGTGCATGAGGAAAATCTGTTTCCGGCCAGGGTTCGCGAAATCACCTTCCTGGGCAATCGCTGCCGGATGAGTTTCGAACTCAACCATCTACCCGGCCATGCGCTGCTGGCCGAGCTGGCGCCCGAGGCCATGCCGCGCCTCGGCGCGCAGGACATCATGGTCGCCCTGCCGCCGCGCAGCCTGCAGGTGTTTGCCTGATGAGCGCGCAGATTGCCCTGCCGATACCGCGCAAGCAGGTTCGGCAGACCTCCCGCGCCGAGATCGGTGACCGGGTGTTCGTGGTCGGTGGCAAGCTGTTGCTGCTGTGCCTGCTCAGCGTCGCGGTATTGATGCCGCTGCTGGCCATCTTCTGGCGCGGTTTCAGCAACGATGCCGGGCAGGGCGGTGGCCTGGTGGCCGCCCGCGAACTGCTGACCAGCGCCAATTTTCACTGGTTGCTGGGCAACAGCCTGAAAGTGTCCCTCAGCGTGGCGGCCATCGTTGTGCCGCTGGCCTACCTGTTTGCCTACGCCCTGCAACGCACGCTGATTCCCGGCAAGGCGATCTGGCGGGGCATGTCGCTGCTGCCACTGATGGCGCCGTCGATGCTGCCCGGTATCGCACTGGTTTATCTGTTCGGTAACCAGGGCCTGTTGCGCGGACTGCTGTCGGAAAACATCTACGGCTTCTGGGGCATCGTCCTGGGTGAAGTGATCTACACCTTTCCCCACGCCTTGATGATCCTGCTGTCGGCACTGTCCCTGGCCGATGCGCGCCTGTTCGATGCCGCCTCGAGCATGGGCGCCAGTCCGGCCAAGGCGTTTCGCAGCATCACCTGGCCGGCGACCCGGCAAGCGGTGTTCGCTGCGTTCTGCCTGGTGTTCACCCTGACCATCACCGATTTCGGGGTGCCGGTGGTGGTCGGTGGCGACTATCAAGTGCTGGCGCTGGAAGCCTACAAGGCCGTGGTCGGCCAGCAACAGTTCGGGCGCGGAGCCTTGATCGGCATGGTGCTGCTGTTGCCGGCACTGCTCAGCTTCGCGGTTGACGCCTGGTTGCGCCGTCGCCATGGCGATTCCATGAGCGGCCGGGCGCAAGTCTTCCAGCCGGCACCGTCACGCCTGCGGGACGGCTGCTACCTGGCCATCGTGCTGCTGGTCTGCGCCGCGCTGCTGTTGGTGTTCGGCATGGCGGTGTACTCGTCGCTGGTGAAATTCTGGCCGTACAACCTGTCGCTGTCGTTCAAGCACTACCAGTTCGGCGACACCGCCGGTGGCGGCTGGCTGGCCTATGGCAACAGCGTGAAGATGGCCCTGTGCACGGCGTTGATCGGCAGCGTATTGATCTTCACCGGCGCCTACCTGATGGAAAAAACCCGTGGCCAGCGCGGCCTGAACCTGGCGCTGCGCATGCTCAGCTTCGTCCCGATGGCGGTGCCCGGCCTGGTCCTGGGCCTGGGCTACGTGTTCTTTTTCAACCTCAGCGGCAACCCGCTGCACGTGCTCTACGGAACCATGACCTTGCTGGTGGTGTGCACCATTGCCCACTACCTGACCACCGCGCAAATGACCGCGACTACTGCGCTGCGCCAGCTCGACGCGGAGTTCGAGGCCGCCGCGCTGTCGCTCAAGGCGCCGCTGTACCGCCACTACTTGCGCGTCACGGTGCCGATCTGCCTGCCGGCGCTGCTGGACATCGTGCGCTACCTGTTCGTCTCGGCCATGACCACCGTCTCGGCGGCGATCTTCCTCTACAGCCCCGACACCATCCTGGCGGCGGTGGCGGTGCTGAACATGGACGATGCCGGCAATGTCGGCGGCGCGGCTGCGATGTCGACCCTGATCCTGTTCACCTCGGCGGGCGTGTCCTTGCTCCTGGCCTGGGCTTCGCGCGGCTTGCTGCGCCGCTCCCAGGCCTGGCGGCAGACCGCGCCCGGCAACTGATCGCCCTCGCACCAATAACCCCTCTGATCCGCACTTGAAAGGAACCGCACCATGTTCAAGCCCCTGGCTCTAGCCGCTGCTGTCCTCACTGCTTTCAGCATGAACGCCTTTGCCGCGAAAACCGAACTGACGGTGTACACCGCCCTGGAGGCCGAGCAGCTGAAAACCTACAAGCAGGCGTTCGAGGCGGCCAACCCGGACGTCGAGATCAAGTGGGTGCGCGATTCCACCGGCATCATCACGGCCAAGCTGCTGGCCGAAAAAGCCCGTCCGCAGGCTGACGCGGTCTGGGGCCTGGCGGCCTCGAGCCTGGCGATCCTTGACCAGCAAGGCATGTTGCAAAGCTACGCGCCGAAGGACTTGGGCAAGATCGGCGGCAACTACCGCGACGCCGCCAACCCGCCCGCCTGGGTGGGCATGGACGTGTGGGCCGCGACCATTTGCTTCAATACCGTCGAGGCCGAGAAGCAAGGGTTGACCAAGCCGGTGAGCTGGCAGGACCTGACCAAGCCGGAATACAAAGGCAAGATCGTCATGCCGAACCCGGCCTCGTCCGGCACCGGTTTCCTCGATGTCAGCGCCTGGCTGCAAACTTTCGGCGAGAAGCAGGGCTGGCAGTACATGGACGACCTGCACCAGAACATCGGCCAGTACGTTCATTCCGGCTCCAAGCCATGCAAGCTGGCCGCGGCGGGTGAGTTCCCGATCGGCATTTCCTTTGAGTACCCGGCCGTGCAGCTCAAGCGCCAGGGCGCGCCACTGGACATCGTCCTGCCGAAAGAAGGCCTGGGCTGGGAAATCGAGGCCACCGCCGTGATCAAGGGCACACCTCATGAAGAGGCGGCGAAGAAACTCGCCGACTTCTCCGCCAGCCCGGCCGCGATGGAGCTGTACAAGGAAAACTTCGCGGTACTGGCGCAGCCGGGTATTGCCAAGCCACAGACCGAACTGCCGGCCGACTACGAACAGCGCCTGATCAAGAACGACTTCGCCTGGGCCTCGAAAAATCGTGACGAGATCCTCAGCGAATGGCGCAAGCGTTATGACGGCAAGTCCGAGAAAGTGGCTGCCAAATAGCTGATGCAAATCCCTGTGGCGAGGGAGCGTGCTCCCGCTCGGCCGCGAAGCGGTCGCAAAACCGATGAATGCATTCCTCCTGAAGGACTTCGTTGGCTGGTTTTGGGACTGCTTTGCAGTCCAGCGGGAGCAAGCTCCCTCGCCACGGGGGATCTCTGTCGTGCTCAAGCTTTTTCAGGACATGAACATGGAAAATCACAGCGACATGCTGATCGTCGGCGCCGGAATCCTGGGGCTGTCCCACGCCTATGCCGCCGCCAAACGCGGTCTCAAGGCCAGGGTCTTCGAGCGCAGCGCCACGCCTTTGGGCGCCTCGGTGCGCAACTTCGGCCAGGCGTTGGTCACGGGCCAGCCACCTGGACAGATGCTCGAGCTGGCCAAGGCCAGCCGTGAGATCTGGGGGCAATGGGCACAGCTTGCCGGTTTGCCGCTCAAGCGCAACGGTTCGTACCTGTTCGCGCGGACCGAAGCTGAAGAGCACTTGCTGGAGGCCTTCTGCGAAGGGCGCGCCGTCGAGCACGGTTACCGTGTCGAACTGCTGCGCGGTACTGCGCTGCGCAACTTGTACGGCGGCCGGTTCAGCCACCACCGCGCAGCCTTGCATGGCCTGGATGACCAGCAGCTGTATTCGCGCGAAGCGATCCCGGCCTTGATCGACTACCTGCGCCGCGACCTGGGCGTGGCGTTCCACTTCTCGACCCTGGTGCGCGATGTCGAACCCGGTCGTGTACACAGCACGGCGGGCAGCTTCACCGGCGAGCAGATCATCGTCTGCTCCGGCCATGACTATCAGACCCTGCTGGCCGATTCGATCGCCGCGCTCGAACCGCAGATCTGCCGCCTGCAGATGCTCCGTGCCCGTCCGCAGGCCAACCTTGAGCTGCAACACGCCTTGCTCACCGGGTTGAGTTGTGTGCACTACGGCGCCTTCGCCGACTTGCCGCAAGCGCAGGCGGTACGTGCACAGATCCTGCGTGAAACACCCCACCTGCATGAACAGGGTATTCACCTGCTGATCAGCCCGACACCCCATGGCGAACTGATCATCGGCGATTCCCATCACTATGGCAGCGACCCGTCACCGTTCAATGCCGAGCAAGTGGACGACTGGATGATCGAGCTGGCCGAGCAGACGCTGGGTTGCAAGGTGCAAGTGGTCGAACGCTGGCAGGGCGTCTATGGTGCTCGAGGGCCGGCCCCCTTTTCGTTTTTGCAGGCGGCGCCCGGCGTGCATGCGGCATTGATGCACACCGGCGTGGGCATGAGTGTCGGGCCGGCGATGGCCGAACGTAATCTCGGGACGCTATTGGGAGAGCACTGATGAGCCGCAATGAGCAGGTGATTGCCGAGGTGTTCGGCTTGTACGAGCGCTTGGGTGCCAGTGACTACATCGGCGAGCCGGTGTCGCAGATCGAGCACATGTCCCAGGCGGCGGAACGGGCCATGGCCGAAGGCTTCGACGATGAAGTGGTGCTGGCGGCGTTCTTCCACGACATCGGGCACCTCTGCGCCGAGAATGCCGAGAACATGGGCGGCTTCGGGGTGGCCAGCCATGAACGCCTCGGCGCCGACTACCTGCGTCGCCTGGGTTTTGGCGAGCGCATGGCGCGACTGGTGGAGTATCACGTCCAGGCCAAGCGCTACCTGACGCTGACCGAGCCGGGGTACTACGAGCGCCTGAGCGAAGCCAGCCGTCGTACGCTGGAGTATCAGGGTGGGGTGATGACCCCCGCCGAAGCCGAAGCGTTCAAGCAAGACCCGCTGTGCGCCGTCAGCTTGCGCATGCGCCAGTGGGATGAGCAGGCGAAGGAGATGGCGGTTCCCGTGATGGATCTGGCCGTGTTGAAGGCGAAGGCATTGCGCCTATTGGCCGTGTAACGCCCGGCTTTTTCCCACAGTGATTGTGTGCGTGCTCGAGACTCCCTGTGGGAGCGGGCTTGCCCGCGAAGAGGTCGGCACAGGTGCTCGAGACTCAAGCCTCGATCACCTTCTGCGCCAACACCTCGATCTGCTCCTGGCGTTCCGCCTGGCTCAACTTTGCATGGGGATTGAGCGACGACCATTGCGGATGCGCCCGCGCCTTCGTCAGTGCTTCTGGCAACTTGCCTTCGCGCCAGCTTTTATCCTGCGGCGTATCCACCTTGATGCTGTCCATCGCCGCATGTCCACGCTGGTTCAACGCCTGTAGCAATTGTCGCTGACGCAACGCCAGCAGGCGCAGCACGCTGTCATCGACGGTCAACTCACGTTGCCCTTTGATCTTGCCCAGCAAACGACTGCCATAACTGCGCGCGGTTTGCAGGGCGCCGCCGGCAATCGCACCGGCCAATGCCGCTGCACCGAGGGTCAGGCCGCCGACCAGCAAGTCCACACCAGCACCGGCCGCCGCCCCCGCCGCGATCCCGCCGCCGACCCGCACCCCCAGTTGCTTGAGGGTTTCGGGGTTGAACAGGTCATCGCCCCAGCGGCCATCCAGCAATGGCAGGTCGCTGGCGGCGGCGTCCTGTGGGCGGAAGGCATAAAGTTTGAGCAGTGCCTCGACGCAGCGTTGTTCGCGCTGACGCACGGCTTTGCGCAGTTCGCTGATGGCCTGTTGTTCTTGTTCGGCCTCACTGGCCACGCTGCGCCGGCAGGCCGCGCAGTCGATCAGCAGTTCGGCAATCAAGCGTGCCGCACTGTGCTGGCGGGCTTCACGTTGTGCCTGCTGGTCGGCGATCAGACGCTCAAGCTGGCCGCGAGCGTTTTCCAACAACAGCGCCAGGCTTTCATACAGCCGGCGCTCGCCATCCTCGGGCGGTGCCACGCTGTCGAAGCGCACCAGCGCATGCAACCCCAGGCGGGCCAACGCTTCGCGCCAGTCCGGCTCGCGGTGATTGGCGCTGCTGACGAAGTTCAGCACCGGCAGCAGCGGTTTGCCGCAGCTGGCCAGCACTTCCAGTTCGTCACGGTACTTGGCCAGCACCGGCTCGCGGGCATCGATCACATACAGCCCGGCATCGGAGGCCAGCAACTGGCGCAGGACCTTGGCTTCCTGTTCAAAGCGTTGCCGTGCCTCGCTGCCCTCCAGGAACCGCGCCAGTCGCGCCGGGCCGTCGAGGCGTTCGCCGGGGCGCTCCAGCTGTTCCAGGTAGTCGAGCAGGGCGATGGCGTCTTCCAGCCCCGGTGTGTCATAGAGTTCGAGCAAGGCTTCGCCGTCCACCGATAACCGGGCACCTTCGACGTGGCGGGTGGTGCTGGGGCGATGGGACACCTCACCGAACCCGACATCCCGGGTCAGGGTACGCAGCAAGGAGGTTTTGCCGACGTTGGTGTGGCCAACCACGGCGAGCTTCAAGGCTCTGTTTTTAGCCTCAGTCATGACCCGACTCCAGCCAGTTCATCGGCGCGCACTCGGCGACGGGCAGCTGCAACTGTTGCAGTGCTTCATGCCAGTCACCCAGGCGTTCGGCGTCCAGTGCCTGGCCCGTCGGGGCTTGCAGCAACCAGACACGGGTGGCGCTGGCGCAGCGGGCAAGTTCAGCGATCAGCGCCAGGCTGCCACGGTCCGGCGAACGGCGGGGGTCGCAGGCAATGGCCAGGCGCGCCGGTGGGAAACGGGTCAGTTGTTCCAGGAGCTTATGTCGCGACTCGCGGCTGTCGAGAATGCCGGCGTCTTTGACATTGCCGGGCAGCGGCGGTGGCCACGGGCGCTGGTCGTCCAGTTCGATGGCGACCAGCAGCGCACCGTCGCTGTCCAGGGCGCTGGCGCCACCATTGACCGGATGCAGCTGTTCAGGGGCGGCATCGTTGACTCCGAGGCGTTCGCTGCTCGGCATCAAGCGCTCGCGCAGCTGCGCGTAGCCGGGCAGGGTCAGGTCCAGGTGCAGACCTGCGCGTGCACTTGTCCAGCGCCACAGGCAGAACAGTGCCAGCAGCAGCCGCGGCACCACGCCGTACACCAGCACCACGCCGACCAGCCAGCCCGCCCAGGCTTGCCGGGCGCTTTCAATGTTCAGGGCGGCATCGCCGCTGGCGCGGATCATCTCCACGGTCGGTACGCTGAACCCCAGCAGCGCGGGCAGGGCGCCGAGGGCCTGGGTCATGGCGACGAACGTCTCGCCACTGAGGATGGTGGTCTCCCAGACGAACCCGTAGCGCCGGGTTGCCATCAGCGTCAGCACGATGACCAAGGCGCTGAGCATCGCCACCAGCCACAGGCCGTTGACCAGCATGCCGAGCACCCAGCGATTGAGCTTGCGGCGTTGCAGCAACAGCAGCAGGGCGGGTGCCAGGTGTACGGTCTTGGCGTCGCGGGCCAGCTTTTCGCTGAGCCACAGCCACAGGCGTCCGAGGGTGGCGCCGTAGTCACCGGCCAGGACCAGGCCGAAGGCCCAGCTCAACAGCAGCATCAGGTTTAGCCCGAGCAGACTGCCCAGGGCCCAGAATACGTTGACGGGAGTCTGGCCATCGCCCAGCGCGGCAAACGCCAGGCCGGCACCGCTGATGACCGCCAGCGCGGCCAGCACGATCAGCGCCAGCCGCGCCCCTTGCAGCCAGTGATGGAGGGCGCGGGTCAAGCCATCGCGGTCGGCCAGCCAGAGTGCCCGGGCCGCAAGGCGGCTCGACAGGTCGCCACCGGCGTTGCGGGCCAGGCGGCTGGCTTCGGTATCTTCCAGGGCACCGGCGTGCTCCTCGCGCAAGCGCACGGCTTCTGTCAGCCAGAGTGTTTGCAGGGGTGTCAGTTCAGTCACGCGTCATCCCGTCGCTTAAGTGAGTGGTGAGCATAACCGCTGTGGCGCTTATCGGGGAAAGCGAGGCTCTGGTATCCTCGTCGTCATGAAAAAAACACTCCCCCTCAGCCTGATCGCAGCCCTCGGTGAAAACCGTGTGATCGGCGTCGACAACAGCATGCCCTGGCACTTGCCGGGGGATTTCAAATACTTCAAGGCCACCACGCTGGGCAAGCCGATCATCATGGGGCGCAAGACCTGGGATTCCCTCGGTCGTCCGCTGCCGGGCCGGTTGAATATCGTGGTCAGTCGTCAGGTCGACCTGCACCTGGAAGGCGCGGAAGTCTATCCGTCGCTGGAAGCCGCCGTGGAACGGGCACAAGCGTGGGCGCTGGAGCAGGGCGTCGATGAGCTGATGCTGATTGGCGGTGCGCAATTGTATGCGCAAGGTTTGGCACAGGCCGACCGGTTGTACCTGACCCGCGTGGCGCTGAGCCCAGAGGGTGATGCGTGGTTTCCGGAGTTTGACGTGAAGCAGTGGAAACTGGTGTCGGACACGCCGAATCCGGCTGAAGGTGACAAACCGGCGTACAGCTTCGAGGTGTGGGAAAAAGCTTAGAAACTGTGGCGAGGGAGCTTGCTCCCGCTGGGTCGCGAAGCGGCCCCAATAAGGCTGATGCGGTCTTTCAGAAAGAACGTACCGCCTGGTGTTAGGGCTGCTGCGCAGCCCAGCGGGAGCAAGCTCCCTCGCCACAAGGTTGCTCTACCCGTCAAGCGTGCGCCAGCTCCTCATGCTCATCCGCATGCAGCAGTTCTTTATCCGTCTGCTGCATGATCTGGCTGGTGACTGCGCCAGCGGTCATCGAGCCACTGACGTTCAGCGCCGTACGGCCCATGTCGATCAGCGGTTCAACCGAGATCAGCAACGCCACCAGTGACACCGGCAAGCCCATGGCCGGCAGCACGATCAGCGCCGCGAAGGTGGCGCCACCCCCGACACCGGCAACGCCGGCCGAACTCAGGGTCACAATCGCTACCAGGGTTGCGATCCACAGCGGGTCCAATGGGTTGATGCCCACGGTCGGCGCGACCATCACCGCCAACATCGCCGGATACAGGCCGGCACAGCCGTTCTGGCCGATGGTTGCGCCAAACGAAGCGGCGAAGCTGGCGATCGATTGCGGAATGCCCAGGCGGCGGGTTTGCGCCTCAATGCTCAGCGGGATGCTCGCCGCACTGGAGCGGCTGGTGAAGGCGAAGGTCAGCACCGGCCAGACTTTGCGGAAGAAACGCAGGGGGTTGATCCCGGCCAGCGCGACCAACAGCCCGTGAACCACGAACATCAGGCCCAGGCCGATGTACGACACCACCACGAAGCTGCCCAGTTTGATGATGTCCTGCAGGTTGGAACCGGCGACCACCTTGGTCATCAGCGCCAACACACCGTAAGGGGTCAACTTCATCACCAGGCGGACCAGGCGCATCACCCAGGCTTGCAGGGTGTCGATGGCGTTGATCACTTTCTGGCCTTTTTCCACGTCATCCTTGAGCAGTTGCAGCGCGGCAACCCCCAGGAAGGCGGCGAAAATCACCACGCTGATGATCGAGGTCGGCTTGGCACGGGCCAGGTCGGCGAACGGGTTCTGCGGAATGAACGACAGCAGCAGCTGCGGGATATTCAGGTCCGCGACCTTGCCCGCGTAGTCGGTCTGGATGGTTTGCAGGCGGGCCATTTCCTGAGTGCCGGCCACCAGGCCTTCGGCGCTCAGGCCGAACAGGTTGGTCAGGCCGATGCCGATCAATGCTGCAATGGCGGTGGTGAACAGCAGGGTGCCGATGGTCAGGAAGCTGATCTTGCCCAGCGACGCCGCGTTGTGCAGGCGCGCTACGGCACTGAGGATCGAGGCAAACACCAACGGAATCACGATCATTTGCAGCAACTGCACGTAACCGTTGCCCACCAGATCGAACCAGCCGATCGAGGCTTTGAGTACCGGGTTACCGGCACCGTAAATCGTGTGCAGGGCAACCCCGAACACCACGCCCATCACCAGGGCGAGCAGGACTTTCTTGGCCAGGCTCCAGGTGGTGTGGCGGGTTTGTGCCAAGCCGAACAGCAAGGCGAGGAACACCAGCAGATTGAGGATCAGCGGCAGATTCATTGAGACTCCAAAAAGACTTGTGCCAATCGCAGTGCGGGGCGATTGCGAACCGGCAAGCCTAACAGCTTGAAATCTAATGAATTAATACCAAAAACGCATGGCGACTGTCGTTTTTGGAATAAGGGCGTGACGCTGTGGGTTATGCCGATGACGGAATCAGCATGCAAGCGGTCGCGCCCAGACGAGGACGGTCACACTAATTTGTTAGCGTCGATGGCTTTCATTCAGGGAGAAATGCACATGAAAGTCGCCGCGAACCTGTTAGCCGTCGCCATGTGCCTGGGCCTTGCCGGCCAGGTGTCTGCCACCGATCTCAAGCATTGGCCCGAGGCACAGGCCAGGCAGCTGGACGCGATGATCGCGGCCAATGCCAACAAGGGTAACTACGCGGTGTTCGACATGGACAACACCAGTTACCGCTATGACCTTGAAGAGTCGCTGTTGCCGTTCATGGAAAACAAGGGCCTGATCACCCGCGAGTCCCTCGACCCCTCCCTGAAACTGATCCCGTTCAAGGACACGGCCGACCACAAGGAAAGCCTGTTCAGCTACTACTACCGTCTGTGCGAACTTGATGACATGGTTTGCTATCCGTGGGTCGCCCAGGTGTTCTCCGGCTTCACCCTCAAGGAACTCAAAGGCTACGTCGATGAGCTGATGGCGTCCGGCAAGCCGGTACCGAGCACTTACTATGAAGGCGACGTGGTCAAGACCATCGACGTCAACCCGCCGAAAATCTTCACCGGCCAGAAAGAGCTGTACAACAAGCTGATGGACAACGGCATCGAGGTCTACGTCATGACCGCCGCCTCGGAGGAGCTGGTGCGCATGGTCGCCTCCGATCCGAAGTACGGCTACAACGTCAAACCGCAAAACGTGATCGGCGTGACGATGATGCTCAAGGACCGCAAGAGCGGCGAGCTGACCACGGCGCGCAAGCAGATCACCGCCGGCAAGTATGACGAGAAGGCCAACCTGGGCCTTGAACTGACCCCTTACCTGTGGACCCCGGCTACCTGGATGGCTGGCAAGCAGGCGGCGATCCTGACCTACATCGACGAATGGAAAAAACCGGTACTGGTGGGCGGCGATACACCGACCAGTGACGGCTACATGCTGTTCCACGGCGTCGACACGAGCAAGGGTGGCATCCACTTGTGGGTCAACCGCAAGGACAAATACATGGCTCAGATCAACGGCATGATGGCGAAAAACGCGGCGGCCCAGGCCAAGGAAGGTTTGCCGGTGACAGCGGACAAGAACTGGGTGATCGTCAAGCCGGAGGAAATTCAGTAGTACCGCATCGCTGATGATCGTTCCCACGCGGGAGCGTGGGAACGATCAGCTAGAGCGTGGGAACGAACAAAAAAATGCCCCGCACGTGGCGGGGCATTTTTTTGTTCGACGATTAAGAATTACAACCCGTCGAGCATCGCCTTGTTGCGTACCGCACCCTTGTCGGCACTGGTGGCCAGCAGGGCATAGGCTTTCAGTGCGGTGGTCACTTTACGTGGGCGCACCTCAACCGGTTTCCAGCCTTTCTTGTCCTGCTCGGCACGGCGTGCGGCCAGTTCCTCGTCGCTGACCATCAGGTTGATCGAGCGGTTCGGGATGTCGATCAATACTTTGTCACCGTCCTGCACCAGGCCGATGGCACCGCCGGCAGCGGCTTCCGGTGAAGCGTGGCCGATGGACAGCCCCGAAGTACCGCCAGAGAAACGACCGTCGGTGAGCAAGGCGCAGGCTTTGCCCAGGCCTTTGGATTTCAGGTACGACGTTGGGTAGAGCATTTCCTGCATGCCCGGGCCGCCTTTCGGGCCTTCGTAGCGAATGATCACGATGTCGCCGGCCTTCACTTCGTCGGCGAGGATGCCGCGTACGGCGCTGTCCTGGCTTTCGAAGATCTTCGCGTTGCCTTCGAACACATGGATCGACTCGTCGACACCCGCGGTCTTCACCACACAGCCGTCCAGGGCGATGTTGCCATACAGCACGGCCAGGCCGCCTTCTTGCGAGTAGGCGTGCTCGACGCTGCGGATGCAGCCGTTTTCACGGTCGTCGTCCAGGGTTTCCCAGCGAGTCGACTGGCTGAACGCGGTCTGGGTCGGGATGCCCGCAGGACCGGCCTTGAAGAAGTGATGCACGGCTTCGTCGGTGGTCTGGGTGATGTCCCACTTGGCGATGGCTTCTTCCATGCTGCGGCTGTGCACGGTCGGCAAGTCGGTGTGCAGCAGGCCGCCACGGGCCAGCGAACCGAGGATGCTGAAGATCCCGCCGGCGCGGTGGACGTCTTCCATGTGGTACTTCTGGATGTTCGGCGCGACTTTGCACAGTTGCGGAACGTGACGCGAAAGGCGGTCGATGTCCTTCAGGTCGAAGTCGATCTCGGCTTCCTGGGCGGCGGCCAGCAGGTGCAGGATGGTGTTGGTCGAACCACCCATGGCGATGTCGAGCGTCATGGCGTTCTCGAACGCCTTGAAGTTGGCGATGTTGCGCGGCAGGACCGATTCGTCGTTTTCGCCGTAGTAGCGCTTGCACAGTTCGACGATGGTACGGCCGGCCTGCAGGAACAGCTGCTCACGATCGCTGTGGGTGGCCAGAGTCGAACCGTTGCCCGGCAGGGCCAGGCCCAGTGCTTCGACCAGGCAGTTCATCGAGTTGGCGGTGAACATGCCGGAGCAGGAACCGCAGGTCGGGCAGGCGCTGCGCTCGTATTCAGCGACTTTCTCGTCAGAAGCGCTGGAATCGGCGGCGATGACCATGGCGTCGACCAGGTCCAGGCCGTGGGAGGCGAGCTTGGTTTTACCGGCTTCCATCGGGCCGCCAGACACGAAGATCACCGGGATGTTCAGGCGCAGGGCCGCCATCAGCATGCCGGGGGTGATCTTGTCGCAGTTGGAGATGCAGACAATGGCGTCGGCGCAGTGGGCGTTGACCATGTACTCGACGGAGTCGGCGATGATCTCGCGGCTCGGCAGCGAATAGAGCATGCCGTCATGGCCCATGGCGATGCCGTCATCGACCGCGATGGTATTGAATTCCTTGGCTACGCCGCCAGCACGCTCGATCTCGCGGGCAACCAGCTGGCCCAGGTCCTTGAGGTGGACGTGGCCCGGTACGAATTGGGTGAACGAGTTGGCAATGGCGATGATCGGCTTTTTGAAGTCGTCATCTTTCATCCCCGTGGCGCGCCACAGGGCGCGAGCACCGGCCATGTTGCGACCGTGGGTGGATGTTTTCGAGCGGTAATCAGGCATGGAGCACTCCGGGCGGCAAATCAGGTATCAAATGGGGAGTGAGCTTCTATTGACCTCGGGAACACCCGGAAATGGCCGTGTGTCCGAAAGCTGCCGATGACTGTGCGGGATCGCCGCGCGCCTCAGCCTGAGCTCATAAACCCGCCGGGGGATGACTGGCGATGAATCGTTCGATTCTACACCGCTGGCGTCAGGAAGGAATGCCGGCGAGCACGAGCGGGCGGCATATACCATTGTAGGAGCGAGCGCGCTCGCGAAAAACGCCAACGATGACACATTCCACCTGATACACACTGCGACAGCGGCCCGATCAGTGCCCGACTCTCGCATTTGTCAGCAAGCCCCACAGGCTGCAACCAATGAAACCGATGGCGATCATCATCAGCAACTGATCTCCGGCATGTGCCAGGGCAGCACTACTGATGGCGGCGGTGATGAACATGATGGTGTTGCCTGCTGACGCAGCGGTTCCAGCATGGTTGGAAAACAACAGCATGGCTGCAGATATGGCCGCCGGCCGTACCAAGGTGACGGCCAGTGCACTGATGAGCATCGGCACAATCAAGGTGATCGTCGTCATTGCATGGTTGCTTACGATCAACCCTAACACCAGGCCAGCGACGCCCAGCAAGCTCAATCCCAGGTTGATTTGCAGGGTGAGGGAGATGTGTTTCTGCACCGCTGAAGCCAGTACCCCGCCGAGTACATAGGCTACTCCATACACCATGAGCACCAATGCATACTGATATTCCGATAACTTCAGGTCGTCCATGAAAACCAGTGGGGTCACGCTGATAAGGGCGAAATAGCAGGAAAATACCAACGCAGCGATCCACCAGTAGCGGACAAAGTCTCGATTACCCAGAATGGCTTTCAGCGTGCGGGTAACTGAAGTGGGCGCACGTTCGGAACGGGCTTTCCTGGAGGGCAATATCAAGCGGGCGTGGGTAAGTATCCCGAGTGCGACAAGGGAAAACATATAAAAACTACCTTGCCAGTCGAATGTATTTTGCAGCCATGACCCAAGCAAAGGGGACAATGCGACGAAGGACCCGCTCAGGGTCATGTAATAAATGCGTACACGAGCTCGGTCCTGTTCATCGAACAGGTCTTCCACGAGTGCGTGACCCAGTACAAAAAATCCACACCCTAAAGCCTGAACAGCGCGAAAGAACAGGAAACTCAAATAGTCCGCAGCCAGCGCGCAACCTATTGCGCCAAGCGCAGAAAGGGTGAGGCATCCGAGAAGTACCTCTTTTCGCCCCCACTTATCCGAAAGGGGGCCGGTTATCAACTGTGAAAATGAGAAAACCAGAGTGAAGAGACTGACGGAAAGGGCAATGTCAACCATTGGAGTGTTGAACTCCATGGATAGGGCAGGGAAAGAAGGGAGCAGAATGTTGAGTGGGAAGAAGCTGATGAGCGAGATACTGGTGATGAGGATGAAGCGTGAGACTTTTTGATTTTGCGTGATGCTTATTGTTTTTGTGTGTGAGGGCGCTAACATTTTTTGGTTTCCGGAGTGATATGGCAGTTTTATTGTTTTAATAGGCTGCTGAACTCTTCGCAAAATGCCTCACCGTTACTATGTCCGGCACCTACAAAGAGAAAGACCTGTTCTGAAAGGCCTTTCAGGTTTAGAAGTTTCTCTATTTTTGACTCGCTCAACGCAGCAGTAAGCCAGGTGCCCAACCCCAGTGAGGTTGCGCATAGTTGTAGGGTTTGTGAAATGTGGCCAATTTCTAATAGTGCGACCCGGTAGGCCTGGGAGTGGGGGTATTTCCACCAGATTTTGTTCAGGCGTGAAGTAATGAATACCCCAAAGGGAAGCGTGTTGGCGAAGTGTTGACCTTGTAAAAATGAACCAAGGGGCTCCTTTGTGCGGTTCAGTAACTTCAAAGCGTGCGTTTGTGGATGATAGTAATAAATTCCAGGCTCTAATCCTTGGATATTATATGCATACAAGTATCCTTCACTGGCGTTGAGCCCGCCGCCCGATGGACTGCTGCGCCGCGCTCTGAGCCAGCCGGGTGTCAGTTCGCTGATTTCGCTATCTCGCTCCTTCAGGTAACCGAGGGAAAGGTAGAGTAGGGTGCTGATGTCGCTGAGCGATACGTGATGGTCCAGAAATGAACGGCACGTTTTCCGTTGCAGTAGGGTTTTCCTGAATTCGACACCTTCGTCGATAGCCTTATTGGCGAAAGGCTCCGGCAGGCAAATCATGTCTTCTGCGTGAAGATGGGCTAGTGGGTGTGGCGATGGTGGTCGGCGGTTCATTACCTCCTGGCAGTGAGAGAGGTAATACTCGGCCCAGTCCTTTGTGTTATTTGGGGCGTCATCGAAAATGAGGTCTTTAGTACCTATATGGAAGATTTTTGAAAGGTCATCCCACTCTCAGTCATTCTGCGGTATCAGTAGATCAACAAGAATTCCGGCCGCCAAAAGCTCTGTATCTATTGAGTGGCCTGAATCGAACAATGATGTCTCTTCAATAAGATCTATTAGTCGACTGGCATATGGCTTTTCGAGTTCGAATTGTTCATGGGTTTTGTAATTCCAAACAAACAGTCGGGGTGGTTTGGGGAGTAAAAAGATGTGAGGGTTAATGTGCATGCTGTCCCCCTGTTTTAAAAGCCGGGCTGAGACTCGGCAGTCCGGCTCTTCCTTGATTTTTATTTAGGTATGCCCAGCATGGCATGATGATGTACCGCTACTGCGTGCTCAAGATTAACTTTTTTCATGGTTCAACCTCCTGTGAAGGGCTTGATATCCGCCACTTATGTTTTAAGTGGTAGTGCAGATAATAAACTTGATTGAAGGGAGGTCAATCGGAATGGCTGTAAGGTGCTTCCCGGAGTTTTGTGGCTCTGGTCCTACAGTTTGTTATTCTGAAAATAAGTTATTAATAAGTATAAGGTTTTATGTGCGGGTGGCGGGTGGGATAAGTTGATCGCTCACACGCCGTGAGTGCAAGCGATCAACCTGGAGCGAAGCAAGCCTTAGCTGTTAGGCAACAACCGGCAGGTAATGCTCTTGATATAGCGGGTTTCGGCGATGGCCGGGTGTACCGGGTGGTCCGGGCCCTGGCCGCCACGCTCGAGCAGCTGGATATTGCGGTCCAGGTGACGGGCGCTGGTCAGCAGGATGTTCTGCAGGTCGTCTTCGGGCAGGTGCATCGAGCACGAAGCGCTGACCAGGATGCCGTCCTTGGTGAGCAGGCGCATGGCTTGCTCGTTCAGGCGGCGGTAGGCGCCTTCACCGTTCTTCATGTCTTTCTTGCGTTTGATGAACGCCGGCGGGTCGGCCACGATCACGTCGAAACGCTCTTCGCTGGCTTTCAGTTCCTTGAGGGCTTCGAACACGTCGCCTTCGATGCAGGTCATCTTGTCGGCGAAACCGTTCAGTGCGGCGTTGCGCTCGACGCCGTCGAGGGCGAAGGCCGATGCATCGACGCAGAACACTTCACTGGCGCCGAACGCGGCAGCTTGCACGCCCCAGCCGCCGATGTAGCTGTACAGGTCCAGTACGCGTTTGCCTTTGGCATACGGTGCCAGGCGCGCGCGGTTCATGCGGTGGTCGTAGAACCAGCCGGTTTTCTGTCCCTGAATGACCGGCGCTTCGAATTTCACGCCGTTCTCTTCCAGGGCTACCCACTCCGGCACCAGGCCGAACACGGTGTCGACGTAGCGTTCGAGGCCTTCGGCGTCGCGTGCCGCGGAGTCATTCTTGAACAGGATGCCGCTCGGCTTGAGCACTTGGGTCAGCGCGGCGATCACGTCTTCTTTATGGGCTTCCATGGTCGCCGAAGCGATCTGTACCACCAGGATGTCGCCGAAACGATCGACTACCAGGCCCGGCAACAGGTCCGAATCGCCGTAGACCAGGCGGTAGAACGGTTTGTCGAACAGGCGGTCACGCAGCGACAGGGCCACGTTGATGCGGTGCACCAGTAGCGACTTGTCGAGCGGCAGCTTGATGTCGCGCGACAGCAGGCGCGCGCAGATCAGGTTGTTCGGGCTCATGGCGACGATGCCCAGGGGCTTGCCGCCGGCAGCCTCCAGTATCGCTTGATCGCCCGCCTTGAAGCCGTGCAGTGGGGTGGCGGCTACGTCGATTTCGTTACTGTAGACCCACAGGTGACCGGCGCGCAGGCGACGGTCGGCGTTGGCTTTGAGGCGCAAGCTTGGCAGGGACATGACGTCGCTCCAGGTGAAAAAAAGAGCGGGATTATAGCGCTAGATGGGGGGTTGCAGCGCGGTTGTTTATAGGCGTTGCGTCGGACAGATCGCCCATGTGGCGGTTTTTTTCCGCTAGAATCGATCACTTGCCCAGAGTGAGTACTTATGTCCCAAGAGCTATCTTCCGAACAGATCCAGCAGGCCCTGCAAGGCATCAGCGTACCGCCTCAACCGCAAATCATGGTGGATTTGCAGATGGAGCAGTACATGCCCGACCCGGACCTGGAAGTGATCGCGAAGCTGATCTCCCAGGACCCCGGCCTCTCTGGCGCCTTGCTGAAAATCGTCAACTCGCCGTACTTCGGCTTGAGCAACAAGATCGCGTCGATCCAGCGTGCGGTAAACCTGCTGGGCAGCCGTTCGGTGATCAACATGATCAACGCGCAGTCGATCAAGGGCGAGATGAATGACGACACCATCGTCACCCTCAACCGGTTCTGGGACACCGCCCAGGATGTGGCGATGACCAGCCTGAGCCTGGCCAAGCGCATTGGTTCGCAGGCGGTGGACGAAGCCTACGCCCTGGGGTTGTTCCACGATTGCGGCGTGCCGCTGATGCTCAAGCGCTTCCCCAACTATATGTCGGTGCTGGAAGAGGCCTATGCCAGCGCGAGCGCCGAGTGCCGGGTGGTGGACACGGAAAACCGTGCGTTCAACACCAACCACGCCGTGGTCGGCTACTACACCGCGAAGTCCTGGCGCTTGCCGGAGCACGTGACCCACGCCATCGCCAATCACCACAATGCGCTGGCGATCTTCAGCGATGAGACGTCGCGCAACAGCCAGTTGAAGAACCTGCTGGCAATCCTGAAAATGGCTGAGCACATTTGCGCGTCGTACCGGGTACTGGGCAGCCAGGTCGAAGATCATGAGTGGGACAGCATCGGGCATCTGGTGCTCGACTATGTCGGCCTCTCGGACTACGACTTCGAAAACCTCAAGCAGACGATTCGCGAGCTCGGCGCTCACCACTGAGTGTCGGACCTTTCCTGAGCCGAGTACGCCATGCCCGAATTGCCAGAAGTCGAAACCACCCGCCGCGGTATTGCGCCCTACCTTGAAGGCCAGCGTGTCAGCCGCGTGATTGTGCGCGAGCGGCGCTTGCGCTGGCCGATTCCGGAGGACCTCGATGTACGCCTTTCCGGGCAGCGCATCGTGGGGGTGGACCGCCGTGCCAAGTATTTGCTGATCAATGCCGAAGTCGGCACCTTGATCAGCCACTTGGGCATGTCGGGCAATTTGCGCCTGGTAGAGATCGGGCTGCCAGCGGCCAAGCATGAGCATGTGGACATTGAGCTGGAGTCCGGCCTGGCCCTGCGCTACACCGACCCGCGACGTTTTGGCGCGATGCTCTGGAGTCTTGACCCGCTGCATCATGAACTGCTGATTCGCCTCGGGCCCGAGCCTTTGACCGACCTGTTCGACGGTGAGCGGTTGTTTCAGTTGTCGCGGGGGCGCTCCATGGCGGTCAAGCCTTTCATCATGGACAACGCCGTGGTGGTGGGGGTTGGCAATATTTACGCGACCGAAGCGCTGTTTGCCGCCGGGATCGATCCGCGTCGCGAGGCCAAGGGGATTTCCCGGGCGCGCTACCTGAAGCTGGCGATCGAGATCAAACGCATTCTGGCCGCGGCCATCGAGCGCGGCGGCACTACCTTGCGTGACTTCGTTGGCGGTGACGGCCAGCCGGGCTACTTCCAGCAGGAACTGTTCGTCTACGGCCGGGGCGGCGAAGGCTGCAAGGTGTGCGGGACAGAGCTTCGAGAAGTGAAGCTGGGGCAGCGCGCGAGTGTGTTTTGCCCACGGTGCCAGCGCTGACAGCAGGGCGTGATAGCCCGCAAGTGCGCCCTTTCGGGCGCGACATGGCTCAAGCCTTACCGGTGATTTTCCGGTATTTCTCCATCAACTGCTCTTCAGTTTCCGGATGGGCTTCGTCCAGCGGAATGCAATCCACCGGGCAAACCTGCTGGCATTGTGGTTCGTCATAGTGGCCGACGCACTGGGTGCACAGGTTCGGGTCGATCACGTAGATCTCTTCGCCCTGGGAGATGGCGGCGTTCGGGCACTCGGGTTCGCAGACGTCGCAGTTGATGCAATCGTCGGTGATGATCAGGGACATTGGGGGGCTCCTGCCGGGGCTGTCGACCCAGGCATCTGAAAACTAATGCGCACAATTGTGCCGCATTGACGAGCGCAGTGCACGCGGGGGCGATGGAGGGCAAAAAACGTCCGGGCTGGGCGCGGACGTTTTCGGTCGTTACTTCTTGAAGCGCAGGGTCAGGGCGTCGGCCACGATAGGGTGGACGAACTTGGTGATATCGCCGCCCAGGGCTGCAATTTCACGGACCAGCGTCGAAGAAATAAACGAATAACGCTCGGAGGGCGTGAGGAACAGGCTTTCGACATCCGGGGCCAACTGGCGGTTCATGTTGGCCAGCTGGAACTCGTATTCGAAGTCCGACACGGCGCGCAAACCCCGCAGGAACACGTTGGCATTCTGCTCTTTGGCGAAGTGCGCCAACAGCGTCGAAAAGCCGACGACTTCGACGTTCGGCAGATGCTTGGTGACCTCGCGAGCCAGTTCCACGCGCTGTTCCAGGGGGAACAGCGGGTTTTTCTTCGGGCTGGCGGCGACGGCGATGATCACATGGTCGAACAGGCGCGAGGCGCGTTCGACCAGATCGCCATGGCCCTTGGTAATAGGGTCGAAGGTACCTGGGTACAACACTCGGTTCATCGCGTCGTCCTGGCGGGAATCCGTTGGGGAGTCGGATGGTATCGCAGCATTCCCGGTCGGCCAAGCCACCTTTGCGGTAAGAAAGGACTATAGACGCTGCGAATAATCGATTTTTTCATGGGTTTTTCAAGCGCTCCGCCAGTGCGCTGGCCAATTGCGCGGTCAACCCATAGACCGACAATTGTGGGTTGGCACCAATGCTGGTGGGGAATAGCGAGCCGTCGTGAATCGACAGGTTGCGCAGTTGATGGTGACGGCCAAGGCTGTCGGTGACGGCGATTTTCGGGTTTTCACCCATGGCGCAGCCGCCCATCACATGGGCGCTGCCCAGGCGGGTGCGGTACAGCTCAAGGCTCAGGCCGTCGATCATGGTGCGGGCTTCGGCCAGGGTTTTCACGTAGCGCGCGTCGGCGTGCATGGGCATGACGGCCTTGGCGCCCCCAGCGAACTGGATCTCGGCCATGCTGTGAAACGCCCGGCGCAGACCGTCCCAGGCATAGTCCGACACCTGGTAGTCGAGCACGGGCGTGTTATCGCCACGCAACTCGACGCTACCGCCGGTGCTGTCGGGGTGAAAACCGTCGCGCATCAGCGCCAGCATCGCGTGGGTGTGCGGCAACTGGTGCATGTGCTCGGCGCTCTCGGTACCAAAGCCGCCGAGCAGGGTCGCCGCCAATGCTGGGTGTAACGGCGGTACTTCCAGCTTGTAGGACATTTTGCCGGTGGTGCCGTCCTGCCATTGGAAATGGTCGGAGTAAATCGACTGCGGTGCGCCGTAGAATGGGTTGATCACGTTATCGAACAGCCCGGCGGACATGTTCACCGGGTGCAGGAAGGTGCGTTTGCCCAGGCATTCATGTGGGTCTGGCGCCCTGGAGCGCAGGAGCAACGCCGGGCTGTTGATACCGCCGCCGGCCAGCACGTAGTGGCGCGCCTTGACGGTGATAGTGCGTCCGGTCGGGGCCACGCAACGCTCGTCCATTGCCACGCACTGCAGGCCGGTGACCTTGTCGTCCTTGATCAGCAGTTGTTCGGCGCGAGCCAGGTAAAGCAGTTCGCCGCCTTTTTCCAGCGTGGCGGGGATGGTGGTGACGATCATCGATTGCTTGGCGTTGGTCGGACAGCCCAGGCCGCAGTAGCCCAGGTTCCAGCAGCCACGCACATTGCGCGGGATCACGTGCCAGCTGTAGCCGAGTTGTTCACAGCCTTTCTTGATCACATCGTTGTTGGCGTTGGGTGGCACCAGCCACGGGGCGACGCCGAGGCGCTGCTCCATTTTCTCGAACCAGGGTGCCATCTCGGCCGGGCTGTGGCCTTTGACGTCATGCTCTTTGGCCCAGTGTTCCAGGGTCGGCTCGGGGGTGCGAAAACTCGAGGTCCAGTTGATCAGTGTCGTGCCGCCCACCGCGCGCCCCTGAAGGATGGTGATCGCGCCGTCCTTGCTCATGCGGCCGATGCCTTCCTGGTAGAGGTTGGTGTAGGCCTGGTCTTCCAGCATCTTGAAGTCGCTGCTGGTCTTGAGCGGGCCTTCTTCAATCAGCAGCACCTTGTAACCGGCGGCGCTGAGGATTTCGGCGGTGGTGCCTCCGCCCGCACCGCTGCCGATGATGGCAATGTCGGCTTCCAATGTCAGGTCATTGGCCAGTTGCGAGCCATTGTAGGTTTTCCAGCCGCGGGCCATGCCTTCGCGGAACGGGTCGGGTACGGGCATCTGGGACTCTCTTTTTATTTTAAGTAGTGGCGTGAGGCAGACAGCCTCATCACCGGCGAACCACGGTCTTAAACGGTGGGCGGGCCGGGATAGCCGCAATGAGCCCATGACTCGGCGCGGCTGTACCAGGCCATCATCACCAGTTGCAGGATCGAGCTGTGACCCATGCGCAACAGGCTCAATGAGCTGTTTTCCCAGCGTTGCAGGAAGCGGCGGATGTCATCGCCGCTGGCGTTCTCCCAGGCGCCCCAGATTCCGGTCAAGGGCCCGCGGGTGACGGGCATGGCGAGCACATCGAACAACTGCTGGGTCAGCTTGAGCATTTCTGGCGATAAATGATTGAGGCTGTCATCCAGCGATTTCAGGGTGCCTTCGAGGGCCGCAGGCATTTTCTCGGGCGCGATGGCACCGTCGAGCATCACCGGGAGCAGGGCCCGCAGAAATGGCAGGTCGCTGCTGCGCAGCACCGCAAAGCCGCTGGCCGGGGTGCTGGCCGAGCAACCGCTGAGGCTGGCGCCCAGGCCCGCGGTGGCGAGGAAGGCGGTAGCGCCAAGGCTGAATTTGAGCAGGCCGCGCCGTGACAGCGCGGGGGAATCGGAAAGACTGGGGTTCATTATTGTTATTACCCGGCAATGGAATGTCAGCGGATGAACAGCTTCTGAATCAGCTTCTGGATGGATTTGCCGTAAGGCGGGTAAATCAGTTTCGCCGCGTTGAAGCGCTGCTTGATCAAGACACCCTTGGCCTTGCTGAAGGTCAGGAAGCCTTCATGACCATGGTAGTGGCCCATGCCTGACGCGCCGATACCGCCAAACGGCATGTCGTCCTGGGCCACATGCAGCAGGGTGTCGTTCAGGCACACACCGCCGGAATGGGTGTGCTGGAGGACGCGGTTCTGTGCGGCCTTGTCGTAGCCGAAATAGTAGAGCGCCAGCGGACGCGGCCGTTGGTTGATGTAGGCGAAGGCGTCATCCAGCGTTTTGTAGGGCACGATCGGCAGCACCGGGCCAAAGATCTCGTCCTGCATCACGGTCATGTCGTCGCTGACATTGAGCAGCAGGCTGTGGCCCATGCGCCGCCCCTGGTCCTGCTCGAACATCGGCACCAGCAACGCGCCCTTGCTGGTGGCGTCGCTGAGGTAGCCGTGCAGCCGCGCCAGTTGGCGGTCATTGATGATGGCGGTGTAGTCGGGGTTGTCCGCGAGGGTCGGGTAGAACCCGCGAACGGCCTGGCGATAGGCTTCGACAAAGGAACCGACCCGTTCTTCAGGCACCAGCACATAGTCGGGCGCAACGCAGGTTTGTCCGGCGTTGAGGGTCTTGCCGAACGCAATGCGCTCGGCGGCGTCCTTGAGCGGTACGTCGTGGGACACGATGGCCGGGGATTTGCCGCCCAGTTCCAGGGTGACCGGTGTCAGGTGTTCGGCCGCGGCCCGCATCACGTGTTTGCCGATGCTGGTGGCCCCGGTAAACAACAGGTGGTCGAACGGCAGGCGGGAGAAGGCGATGCCCATGTCCGCTTCACCCAGGACCACGCACACCAGGTCTTCGGGGAACACTTTGGCCAGCAAGGTCTTGAGCAGGGCGCCGGTGGCGGGCGTGGATTCGCTGAGCTTGAGCATCACCCGGTTGCCGGCCGACAGGGCGCCGACCAGCGGCCCGATGGCCAGGTACAGCGGATAGTTCCACGGCACGATGATCCCGATCACCCCCAGTGGCTGATAGACCACCTTGGCCTTGGCCGGCTGAAACGCGGCACCGACCTTACGCGGGGAGGCTTTCATCCAGCCTTTGAGGTGTTTGCTGGCGTAGTGGATGCAGTGCAGGCTCGGCATCAGTTCGGCGAGCAGGGTTTCATCCGCGCTGCGGTTGCTGAAATCCTGGCTGATCGCCTCGATCAGGGCCTGGCGCTCGTCACTCAACAGGTCGCGCAGGGCCTTGAGCCACTGCTGGCGCTGAGCCGCTGGCGGCATCGGGTTGGCCGCGTATGCCTGACGCTGGGCGGTAAACAGGTCGTTAAGCTCGCTCAAGGCCTGCTGGGCGTTTTGCAGGTAGGCAATGTCGGCGGTCATGGTGGCTCCGATTATTGTTAGACTGGAGAAGTTTTTAGAGTCTATGCTCTAAAAAGTCAAATGACTACCTCGGGAAGCGATGATTTATCCGTCAACGGATAGGTCGTAAGATGCTCGTCAATGCACTCTGGATTAAAGCCCAAGCCATGGCCCCACGGATAAAAACCAGCGAGCGCATCGTGCAGAACAGCCTCGAGCTGTTCAATCAGCAGGGCGAACGCAGCGTCAGCACCAACCATATTGCCGCGCACATGGAGATTTCTCCGGGCAACCTGTACTACCACTTCCCCAACAAGCAGGCGATCATCGCCGTGTTGTTCAGTGAGTACGAGGCGCTGGTCGAAAGCTTTCTGCGCCCGCCCCAGGGGCGGGTGGCCACGGTTGCGGACAAGCGCTTCTATTTGCAGGCGTTGCTGGCGGCCATGTGGCGATACCGGTTCCTGCACCGTGACCTGGAACACCTGCTCGACAACGATGCCGAGCTGGCGGCCCGCTACCGGCGCTTTTCCCAGCGTTGCCTGATCCAGGGCACGGCGATCTACGCAGGCTTTGTCGAGGCCGGGATCCTGCGCATGGACAAGGTGCAGATCGAATCCCTGACGCTCAATGCCTGGATCATCCTGACCTCCTGGGTGCGCTTCCTGTGCACCACCCGGGAAAACTCCAGCCACCTGAGCGAGCAAGCTATCAAGCGTGGCGTTTATCAGGTCCTGGTGCTGGAAGCCGGGTTTGTCACCGAGCAGGCACGCGAAGAGGTCAGTGCTTTATTCGAGGAGTTTTACGTGCCATTGGCCCAGGCCCTCGAAGAAGTGCAGTAGCATCGACTTCAGACTTACTCACAGGAGCCCGCCATGTCCATCGCGCAACTGATCAGCCCTACTGCCCTGGAACAGAAAAAAGACCAGGCCGGGCTGGTGATACTGGATTGTCGTTTTGCCCTCGAAGATCCGGATTATGGCCAGCGCAGCTATGCCGAAGGGCATATCGCCGGTGCCGTGTTCGCCGATCTGGAGCGCGACCTCAGTGGCCCGGTGATCAAGGGCGTGACCGGCCGCCACCCGTTGCCTGCGGCGCAGTCGCTGATCGAGCGCCTGCAAGCCTGGGGCATCAGCAATGACAGTGAAGTGGTGCTGTATGACGACGGCCCCGGCGCCTTTGCCGCGCGGGCCTGGTGGTTGCTGGCGTGGCTGGGCAAGCGCGACGGCGTGTTCATTCTGGATGGCGGCCTCAAGGCCTGGCACATCGCGGGCCTGCCGCTGAGCCTGGATGCGCCGACCAGGATCAGTGGTACTTTCCAAGGCGTGCCGGATTCGACCTTGCTGCTCAGTGCCGAGAAACTGCAACAGCGCCTCGGGCAACCGTCCCTGACCTTGATCGACGCCCGTGGGCTGCCGCGTTTTCGTGGCGAGGTCGAGCCCATCGACCCGGTTGCCGGGCACATCCCGGGGGCTCAATGTGCGGCGTTCACTGACAACCTGGGCGCGGATGGGCGCTTCCTGCCTGCCGACCAACTCAAACAGCGCTTTGCCGAAAAGCTCGGTGATCGCTCGCCCACCGAATTGGTGGCGTACTGCGGTTCCGGGGTGACGGCCTGCCACAACCTGTTCGCCTTGTGCCTGGCCGGCTACCCGCTGGGGGCGCTGTATGCCGGTTCGTGGAGCGAATGGATTACGGACCCCGCACGCGCGATTGCCACCGGCGACTGAGTCGTCAGGCCGGCCACTGTCCGAGGCCGGTTCAGTTTCGGCCAAGGGGCCGGTAGCCAGATACGGATAGGCCCGCCCGAATTGGTCTTATCCGCGAGCTGTTTGAATCAGCCAATGGGGAATGCGCCGCTCCAGGTAGTAACCGGGAGCGCGCAACGTGCCGTCGACGAAGCCGACATGTCCACCTTTGGCCTGCAGCTCAAATTGCGTGCAGGCCGACAGTTCGCTGGACACCGGCAAACTGTAGGGAAAGACAAACGGATCGTCAGCCGCCTGGATGATCAGTGTCGGCGTGCGGATTTCACCGAGGAAATAGCGGCTGGAGGCACGGCGGTAGTAGTCGTGCGCGTCTTCGAAGCCATGCAGTGGCGCGGTCACTCGGCCATCGAAATCCCAGAAGGTGCGCATGTTGTCCAGCGAGCCCAGTTGGGCCAGTGTCGCCAGGCCCTCGTGACGGCCGTCGAGGAGGAACTGCCGCTCCTTGATCTTGATGTAGGCCAGCATCTCGCGCATGAAGTGCGCCTGATAGACCTTGGAAAAGCCCTGGCCGATACGGTCGGCGCACTGGTCCAGGCGAAACGGCACCGAGACCGCCACGGCGCCCTGCAACTGGCTGTCACTGCCGGTTTCGCCCAAGTGCTTGAGGAGCACGTTGCCCCCCAGTGAATAGCCGACCGCGTACAGCGGTGCTAACGGGCGTGTGGCGCGAAGGTGATTGATCGCCGCCGCGAGGTCTTCGCTGACGCCGGAGTGATAGCTGCGTGGCAACCGGTTCGGTTCGCCCGAGCAGCCGCGCCAGTTCAGGGCGACGCTGGCCCAGCCCTGGGCAGACAAGGCTTTTTGCAGGCCGGCGACGTAGGGTGAGTTCGACGACCCGGTCAACCCGTGCAGCACCAGCACCAAGGGCGTTTCAGCGCTGTGCGGTCCGTGCCAGTCGAGATCGAGGAAATCGCCGTCATCCAGCCATAGGCGTTCGCGTTGTCGGTCCAGGTGCGTGGTTTTACGCCACAGCGGCCCCCACAAGGTTTGCAGGTGCGGATTGCCCAAGCCGAAGGCGGGGGTGAAGGGGCTTTCAGGTGCGTAAACGGGAGAGTGCAGGGGCACGATAATCTCGTTGGATCAGGTGGCGATGGCAGCAGAGCGGGTATTGTGCCCGCTCCACCTGTATCACTGAAAAACCTAACTTGCCACACTCTCGTCGCCAGCGCGACACAGGCTCTGTTGCGGTTGATTGATCGGCTCAGGTAGTGCCTGCTGGGGCGTGGTGGGGCCAAGGGTGACGACATTCCATTGTTCAGTGCTGTAGTGTCGGTTCAGTGCTGCCTTGATTTGCTGGGTGGTCAATTGCAGGGCTTGTTGTACCGTAAAGTCCAGGTCGAAGGGCAAGTCATGTCGGCTGATATCAAACAGTCCAGAAAGTATTTGCGCATTGCTGGCGCTGGTCAGCGCGGTAACACCGCGTAGCAGGTCTTTGGCATCGTCGAGCTCCTGCTGTGTCGGTCCTTCCAGCAGATAGTCCCGAAACAGGTCCTTGATCAATGCCAGTGTGCCCTCGCTGAACTCCGGACTCGTTTGTAGAGAGAGGCTGACTGGATTGTGCCCTTGCCAATTGGGTGTACTCATGTGCACGCCATAAATGAGTCCTCGCCTCTCACGGAGTTCTTTCATCAGGCGTGAGCCGGGGTCGCTCCCTGCGAATATCAGATTAGCCACTTTCAGAGCGGCGTAATCGGGATCCTTGCGTGTGACTCCCTGCTGGGCCAGCATCAGGTGGGTCTGGTTCAGTGGGCTTTCGATATGCCGCGAGGTGCTTGGGTTCTGCGCCTGGGATGGACTGGCTGGTGCCGCCATGGCGGGGGTTTGTGGGAGGGCATCGGTTATTTGCAAGCTGATGCGCTGGGCCTCATCGAGTGACAGGTCGCCGACCAGGGTAATCAGCACATTGCCCGGGTTGTAGTATTTTTTATGAAAGTCCTGCACCTGTTCCCGACTTATCAATGGCAGGCTTTGTACGGTTCCGTAGACTGGCTGGGCATAGGGATGTGTGCCGAACAGCAATTGATTCATTGCTTGACCGACCTGGCTTTCAGGTTGTGTCTGCTGTTTTTCAAGCCGATCAACCAGCTCTGTCTTGACCCGTACGAGCGCTTCTTTGGCGAGCAACGGCTGACCGAGTATGCGTGTGAGCAACTGTACGGCAGGTGTGCGTTTGTTGGTCGCGCTTAGAGTGCGCAGTGAGAATGAGGCTCGCTCCTGATTGATCTCCATGTCCAGTTGGGCACCCAGGCTGTCGAAGGTTTCAAGGATTTGCGTCAGGTTCTGGCCCTGGACCCCTTCGTTCAGCAGGCTGAACGTCGTGGCTGCCAGTCCTGGGTGTTGATCGTCTCGTGCACTACCGGCGGCAAAGCTGACATGCAGGTCGAGCATCGGCAGTTCTGTTGTCCGGATAAACAATACTTTGCTACCGGTGAGGCTCTTCCAGGCATGGATATTCAGTGTGCGGGGCGCGGGTGCCGGTGGCGGTGTTTCGGTCAGTGATTCCAGCCGGTCAGTCGTTTGAGTCGAAGCAATGGTCGATGCACCGGACAGCGCGCTGGCAAGTGCAAGGCACAGCAGCATGGCGTTTCTGAACTTAGTCATTGGTTTGCTCCTGCTGCACGTAAGCAACGCTCAGGCGTTGGCGAGTCAGGTAAGTGTTTGCCGCCTGCTGGATATCTTCGGCGGTCACCTTGTTCAGCTCATTGAGGTCCTGCTCCATACTGCGCCATGACAGGCCGATGCTTTCAAGCAAGCCCATGTGTGCCGCCAGGGACTCAATGGAGTCCTGTTCATAGACTTTGTTGGCGATCAGAAGGGTGCGTGCACGCTCCAGTTCGTCGGAAGTGGGAGGTGTTGTTTTCAGTTCGTCGAGCAACTGCCAGACACGCGCCTGTGCCTGGTCGAGGCTGCTAGGTTGCTTGCCATGGAGCTGAGCGCTGATTGTTAAAAGGCTGTCGCCACGAGTAAGCGAGTTGTACCCGGACGTAATCTCGGAGAACAGTTGCTCAGTGAGCAGTAATTGTTTTTTAAGGCGTGAACCGTTGGAGCCGGCCAGCAAGATGTCGAGCAGGCGCAAGGCATGCACCGTACGCAGGTCTGTCGTCGTAGTCTGGCTGGGTACATTGAAGGTCATCAGCAAGCTGGGCGCATGGACGGGTTGGTGCAGAACAATCTTTCGCTCACCGGGCTCGGCTAACTCCAGTGGCAAAGGGGCCTCGGGGACAGCTCTGCGAGCAATAGCACCGAAGTAGCGTTGGACGAGGGGTTTTATCTGGACGACGGTGACATCGCCGACGATGACCAATGTCGCGTTGTTGGGTGCGTACCAGTCCTGATACCACTGACGTAGCCGTGTCGTGTTCATGCGCTGTAGGTCGTGCATCCAACCGATGACCGGTGTCGCATAGGGGCTGGCTGGGAAGGCAATGCTGTGGAGCCGTTCCATGGCCAGGCCCAATGGCTCATCGTCGGTGTATTCCCGACGCTCTTGCTTGATGACCTCCAGTTCGTTGGAGAAGTCCTCGGCCCGAAGGTGTGCCGTTGTGATGAGGTCGGCCATCAGTTCGAATGCGACATTAATGCGGTGGGGCGGCATGGTTTGGGAGTAGGTGGTGAAGTCCTTGTTGGTGAAGGCGTTTTCTGATGCTCCGAGTCTTGCCAGAATGGCCGATGCTTCGCCTGGACAGGTTTTGCTGCTGCCCTTGTAAAGCATGTGTTCGAGTGCGTGGGATACACCAGACTGCCCTGGCAGCTCGTGACTGGAGCCCACTTTCAACCACAGCTGGGAGGTGACCACCGGGGCTCGATGGTCCTCACGCACCAGTACTTTCAGACCGTTTTCCAGGCTGAATTCATGGGTGACGGAGGTGCTGGTCGCCACTGCCAGGCAGGGCAGCAGCCCGCCCAGGAGCAGCGTGATATTGCGGTAGATGTTCATCCGTTTACATCCTCATTGATCGACGGAAAATGCTGTCAATCACTGTGGGGTGCACACGGATGCGGCAGGTGGTAAGTATTTATGGCTGAACGGGCAGCGTAACCGCCTAATGCCGATCAGTTAAGCCAAAGACCAGCCGAACATAGTACCCGTGGCGAGGGAGCTTGCTCCCTCGCCACGGGGTTCGTGTTCGGCTTTATTTCTCTTAACTGACCGGCATTAGCGTAACCGCTCGTTTTATCGCGCAGGACTCAGGCGTTGCGATGCCACAACGCGTAGTAGACCCGCCCGGATTTTTGCTCGCGGTGCAGGCGCCAGGCTCCCGGCAGGCCGAGCGTCGAAGGCGCGTTTTCGCTTTCCGTGTAGATCCACGCATCGTCGGCCAGCCATTGCCGCTCTTCCAGCAGGGTGCAGACGGCGGGCAGCAGGTTCTGGTTGAACGGCGGGTCCAGGAACACCAGGTCGTAGGCGCTGGCTGGCTGGGTTTCCAGGTAGCGCAGGGCGTCGGCGGTTTGCACCTGGCCGACGGTGCAGCGCAGGGTGCCCAAATGCTCCTTCAGGCTGGAAACCGCCAGGCTGCTGGCGTCCAGTGCCTGGCCCATGGCTGCGCCACGGGACAGGGCTTCGAGAAACAGCGCGCCGCTGCCGGCGAACGGGTCAAGCACCTTGGCCCCGGCCACGTAGGGCGCGAGCCAGTTGAACAGGGTTTCGCGCACGCGGTCCGGCGTCGGGCGCAAGCCAGGGGCGTCCGGGAAGCTCAGGCGACGGCTACGCCACTCGCCGCCGATAATGCGCAATTGGTTCACGCCGTTGTGGACGTTGTGAACGGGTTTCTTGGGACGCGATGGACTGGCCATTAATGCTCCGGAACCCCGAGCGGCTGCTCGGAAGGTTTGTCAGTAGGGGCCGGTAACGGCTTTTGCGGCACGGTAGGGCCAACGGTGACGATGACCATTTTATCCATGCTCAAGTGTTTATTCATGGCGGCGGTGACCTGTTCGACGGTCAGGTCCTGCGACTGCCGCATGAAATCCTCAAGGTAGGTCAGCGGCAAGTCATAGAAACCCATGGCGCCCAGTTGCCCGACAATGTCGGCATTGCTGGCGGTGGACAGCGGGAAGCTGCCGGCCAGTTCACGCTTGGCATCGTCGAGCTCTTTCGGGGTCGGACCCGTTTTAAGGTAGTCGGTCATGACGTCCTGTACCAGCTTGAGCGTGCCTTCGCTCATTTCGGCGCGGGTTTGCAGGTTGATCATGAACGGACCGCGGGCCTGCATCGGCGAGAAGCCCGAGTAGACGCCATAGGTCAGGCCGCGTTTTTCACGGACTTCGCTCATCAGTCGAGTGCCAAAACCACCGCCACCCAGAATCTGGTTGCCCATGGAGACGGCCGCGTAGTCCGGATCGTCACGGTCGATGCCCAATTGGGCGAGCATCAGGTTGGTCTGCTTGGACGGAAACTCGACGCGGCTGGTGCCGGGCTTGGGTTCCACTGGTTGTTCGATCTTGGCCAGCGCCGGGCCTTTGGGCAGGGCAGTGGAGACTTGGGCGGCAATCGCTTCGGCCTCGCTGCGCGACAGGTCGCCGACCAGCGCGATCACCACGTTGCCCGCCGTATAGGCTTTGGCGTGGAAGGCCTTGAGTTGTGCCAGGGTAATTTGAGGAATGCTCAGCGCATTGCCGTCGCTGGAGTGGGCATACGGATGCTGGCCGTACAGACGACGCATCAGTTCCAGGCTCGCCACTTTTGCCGAGTTCTGCTTCTGGTATTCGAAGCCCGCGAGCATCTGGTTCTTGATCCGTGCCAGCGAGTCGGCCGGGAGCGTCGGTTTGCCCACCACTTCAGCGAACAGCTTGAGGGCGGGTTCGCGTTTGTCTACCGCGCTCAGGCTGCGCAGCGAGGCAACCGCCATGTCCTTGTAGGCACCATTGCCAAAGTCGGCACCCAGGCCTTCGAAACCCTCGGCGATCTGGCTGACATCCTTGCCGGCAACGCCTTCGTTGAGCATCGCGTTGGTCAGCATCGCCAGCCCTGGTTTGTCGCCGTCCTGGCTGCTGCCAGCGGCGAAAATCAGGCGCATGTCGAACATTGGCAGTTCGGGGGCGGCCACGAACAGTACTTTTGCACCCTCGGCGGTGGTCCAGGTCTGAACGTCCAGCGTGCGATGGCTCGGCGCCTTGCCGTTGAGTTCCGCCAGCGATTGCAGCTTCTGGCTGGACTTGGCCTTATCGAAGGCTTCGCTGGCCAAGGACTCATCGGTCCTGGAGAAATAGAAGGCGGCAGAGCCGATCAGGGCGACGGCGATCAGGCCGATCAGCGCCCGGCGCGTTGGTTTACGCTCACTCATGAGTCGTCTCCTGTGGCAGAACATGGGCGACGCTGAGACGTTCGCGGGTGAAATAGAGTCGGGCAGCTTTCTGGATGTCTTGCGGGGTCACGCTTTCCAGTTCGGCGAGTTCGCTGTCCATCAGTTTCCAGGACAGGCCGACGGTCTCCAGTTGGCCGATGGCGGTGGCCTGGCTGGTAATCGAGTCTCGCTCGTAGACCAGGCCGGCAATCACCTGGGCCCGCACGCGCTCCAGCTCTTCAGCGGACGGCTCCGTGGTCTTGAGCTGCTCCAGCAGTTTCCACAGGCCGGCTTCAGCCTGGGCCATGGTTTTGTGTTTCTGGGTGTTGGGGGTCGCCGACAGGGTGAAGAGACTGTCGCCACGGGTGTAGGCGTCATAACTCGACGAGCCACCCGACACCAGTTCCTCGCCGCGTTCCAGTTGGGTCGGGATGCGCCCACTGTAGCCGCCATCCAGCAGGGCCGCGATCAGTCGCAGGGCGTTCACCGAGCGTTTGTCTTCGGTGGTGGCGATGCTTGGCACGTTGAAGCCCAGCATCAGGGCCGGCAGTTGGGTCTGCACTTTCAGGGTAATCAAACGCTCGCCGGGCTCGGCCAGCTCTCGCGGAATCTTGGCCGGTGGCACGTCGCGCTTGGCGATCGGCCCGAAGTAGCGTTGTGCCAGGGCTTTTACTTCGTCCGGGGTCACGTCGCCGACCACCACCAGAGTGGCGTTGTTCGGTGCGTACCAGGATTCATACCAGTGGCGCAGCTCTTCAATCTTCATGCGGTCCAGGTCGGCCATCCAGCCGATGGTCGGCGTGTGATAGCCGCTGGCCGGGAAGGCCATGGCCTTGAAGCGCTCGAAGGCCTTGGACATCGGCTTGTCGTCGGTGCGCAGGCGACGTTCTTCCTTGATCACTTCGATTTCGCGGCTGAACTCATCGGCGGGCAAGCGCAGGGTGGCCATGCGGTCGGCCTCCAGTTCAAACGCCACGCCCAGGCGATCACGGGCCAGCACCTGGTAGTACGCGGTGTAGTCATCGCTGGTGAAGGCGTTCTCTTCGGCGCCCAGGTCGCGCAGGATCAATGATGCTTCGCCGGGGCCGACTTTCTCGCTGCCCTTGAACATCATGTGCTCAAGAGCATGGGACAAGCCGGTCTGGCCCGGGGTTTCGTAGCTGGAGCCGACCTTGTACCAGACCTGGGAAACCACCACCGGGGCGCGATGGTCTTCGCGCACGACGACCTTGAGGCCGTTGTCGAGGGTGAATTCGTGGGTCGGTTGAGGGTCGGCAGCCAAAGCCGAAAGGGGCAGACAAACTGTGCTGAGCAGCAGGCCTGCGGCGCGGCGGGCTAGAGCATTCATTCGTTTTTAAACCTGTTGGGCTGCCCGCTTGGCCTTAGCGTCGGCGGGCTAGAGGGTGCTAGGATACTGATCCGTTTTAGCGGCGGCCACGCCTATCAGGCCTTTGTGCTTGATCAGGTTGAATAGGTTTGCGACGGAAGGTGCGGGTTTATCAGCTAAACTCCGCTTTTTCGCCGATTTTGCCGGTCCAGTCCTTTGTGAAATCGATCCTTGAAGTGCCATTTAGCACTTCGACAAAATGTTGCGCGTGAACAAGCTGGGTCAAACGCAGTCTGTTCTGCATCGAATATTCAATTGCCGAGGCGCCACATTGGCGCGTCGCTACCGTGAGATAGCCGTCCTCCATGTTTGGTTCCAACGACGACAAGAAGAACCCAGCTGCGGCTGGCGAGAAGAAAAGCCTGTTCGGATGGCTGCGCAAAAAGCCGCAGGAACCCGTCGTCGAACAGCCACAGGCGCTTCCCGAGGTTGCGCCCGAGCCGGTTGTCAACGCCGCGCCGGTTGCCGAAGCACCGGCTCCCGTGGTGGTAGCGCCGGTCGAGCCGGTACTGCAGCCGGTCGTCGAACCGCAACCTGAGGCGGTGATCGAGCTGCCGCCTGTCGCCGAAGTCGTGCACAAGCCCTGGTTGACCCTGCCCGTGCCGGAAGAGCCGGTTGCGTTGGTCGAAGACGAGCAGGCGCCCCACATCACGCCACCGATTCCCGCGCCGACCGTGGTCCAGCAAGCCGTAGAGCTGTTGGTGGGCGAGCCGAAGCCGCTGGTCGAGCCAGCGCACGAGTCGCTGGAAGTTGAAGAGCCTGACCTGCCACAGCCGATCATCGCCGCGTTTGTGGCGCCAGAGCCTGTGCCTACCCCGGCTCCAGCTCCAATCCCGGTTGTAACCCCAGCCCCGATCACTGCCGTGCCAACTCCGGCCCCAGTGACCGCGCCGGCCCCGATCGCCGCCGAGCCTGCACCAATGCCGGTTGCAACGGCCGCCGCGGAACAGGAAGCGCCTCAACCAGCACGCACTGAAGAGGCCAAGGCCGGCTTTTTTGCCCGCCTCAAGCAAGGTTTGTCAAAAACCAGCGCCAGCATCGGCGAGGGCATGGCCAGCCTGTTCCTGGGCAAGAAGATTATCGATGACGAGTTGCTCGAAGACATCGAAACCCGCCTGCTGACCGCTGACGTGGGGGTCGAGGCGACATCGGTGATCATCCAGCGCCTGACCCAGAAGGTTGCGCGCAAGGAGCTGGCCGATGCCGACGCCCTGTACAAATCCCTTCAGGCCGAGCTGACAGAGATGCTCAAGCCGGTCGAGCAGCCGCTGAAGATCGTGGCGCAGAACAAGCCGTTCGTGATTCTGGTGGTCGGCGTCAATGGCGCCGGCAAGACCACCACCATCGGCAAACTGGCGAAGAAGCTGCAGCTCGAAGGCAAGAAAGTCATGCTCGCGGCGGGTGACACCTTCCGTGCCGCGGCGGTCGAGCAATTGCAGGTCTGGGGCGAACGCAACAAGATCCCGGTGATCGCCCAGCACACCGGTGCTGATTCGGCTTCGGTGATCTTCGATGCGGTGCAGGCCGCCAAGGCGCGCAACATTGACGTCCTGATCGCCGACACCGCCGGTCGTCTGCACACTAAAGACAATCTGATGGAAGAGCTGAAGAAGGTTCGCCGGGTGATCGGCAAGCTCGACGCCGACGCGCCACACGAGGTGCTGCTGGTGCTCGACGCCGGTACCGGCCAGAACGCTATCAACCAGGCCAAGCAATTCAACCAGACGGTCGAGCTGACGGGCCTGGCCCTGACCAAGCTCGATGGCACGGCCAAGGGTGGGGTGATTTTCGCCCTGGCCAAGCAGTTTGGCCTGCCGATTCGCTACATTGGTGTCGGTGAAGGCATCGACGATTTGCGTACTTTTGAAGCAGAACCCTTTGTCCAGGCACTGTTTGCCGAGCGGGAGCGTTAATGATTCGTTTCGAACAGGTCGGTAAGCGCTACCCGAACGGTCACGTCGGCTTGCATGAGCTGAGCTTTCGAGTCCGTCGTGGCGAGTTTTTGTTTGTAACCGGTCACTCCGGGGCCGGTAAAAGTACCCTGTTGCGGCTGTTGCTGGCCATGGAACGCCCAACCTCAGGCAAGCTGCTGCTGGCCGGGCAGGACCTGTCGACCATCAGCAACGCGCAGATCCCGTTCCTGCGTCGGCAGATCGGCGTGGTGTTCCAGAACCACCAGTTGCTGTTCGATCGCACGGTGTTCAACAACGTCGCCTTGCCGCTGCAGATTCTGGGCTTGTCCAAGGCAGAGGTCGCCAAGCGCGTGGATTCGGCCCTGGAGCGTGTGGCGTTGTCGGACAAGACCGACCTGTACCCGGGTGACCTGTCTACCGGTCAGCAACAGCGTGTCGGCATCGCCCGTGCCATCGTCCATCGCCCGGCCCTGCTGCTGGCGGACGAACCGACCGGTAACCTCGACCCGCGGCTGGCGGCGGAAATCATGGGTGTCTTTGAAGACATCAATCGTCTGGGCACCAGTGTGCTGATCGCCAGTCACGACCTGGCGCTGATTGCCCGCATGCGTCATCGCATGCTGACCTTGCAACGTGGCCGATTGATCGGCGACGGGGAGGCCGCGGTATGAGTGCTACCCGCAGTCCGAAGGTTTCCGAGCGAGTGGCCCCGAAGGCCGCCGATCCGCAACCGCAAAAGAATAACCGCGACGAAGACGATGGCCCGGACTTCAAGACCTTGCTGCATGCCTGGATTGAAAGCCATCGCGCCAGTCTGCTCGACAGCCTGCGCCGCCTGGGCAAGCAGCCGATTGGCAGCTTCTTCACCTGCCTGGTGATGGCGGTTGCCCTGAGTTTGCCGATGGGCCTGTCACTTTTGCTGAATAATGTCGAGCGCCTGGGCGGCTCCTGGCAGCGTGCGGCGCAAATCTCGCTGTACCTGCAACTCGATGCCAGCGCCAGCGAAGGCGAGCAACTGCGCGAGCAGATCAATGCCCTGCCAGGCGTGGCCGAGGCCGAGTACATCGGTCGCGAGCAGGCGCTGGAAGAATTCCAGCAGCAGTCGGGTCTGGGTGAAGCGCTCAAGGAATTGCCGGAAAACCCGCTGCCTGGCGTGGTGCTGGTGACGCCGAAGGAGGTCGACAAAGCGGCGCTTGAAGCATTAAGACAAAGACTTTCCGAGATGCCAAAGGTACAACAGGCACAACTTGATCTAGTCTGGGTCGAGCGTTTGGCGGCGATACTCAAGCTGGGCGAGCGGTTTGTCTTCGGTCTGACCGTGTTGCTGGTTTCTGCATTACTTTTGGTGATAGGCAATACCATTCGTCTTCATATTGAAAACCGCCGCACCGAGATAGAAGTGATTAAACTGGTCGGCGGCACTGACAGCTATGTGCGCAGGCCTTTTCTGTACATGGGGGCGCTGTATGGCTTCGGCGCGGGGATCCTTTCCTGGGGTGTCCTGGCATTCGGCCTCAACTGGCTGAATGACGCGGTAACAGGGTTGGCTGGCCTGTACGGCAGTAATTTCGCACTGGCCGGGGTGCCGGTAGCCGATGGTCTGTCTCTCTTGCTAGGTGCGGTGTTGTTGGGGTATATCGGTGCGTGGATTGCGGTGGCACGCCATTTGAGAGAGCTTGCCCCGAAGTAGTGTCTTTTTGCTTGTATGTCCTTTCAGCGTGTAGGGGAACTTGTCCTTCGGTTTCCGGTCAATTTTCGCAGTGCTGAACTGCACGAGTTATGTGAGTCGGAGGTTTTTTCGTATGACCACTTCTTTGCAACCTGCTTATGCTCTGGTCCCAGGCGCGAACCTGGAGGCTTATGTGCACACGGTGAACAGCATTCCATTGCTGACACCGGAGCAGGAGCGTGAACTGGCCGAGAGTCTCTACTATGAGCAGGATTTGGGGGCGGCTCGGCAGATGGTGCTCGCCCACCTGCGTTTTGTTGTACATATTGCCCGCAGCTATTCCGGCTACGGCCTGGCCCAGGCTGACCTGATCCAGGAAGGCAACGTTGGCCTGATGAAAGCGGTCAAGCGCTTCAACCCGGAGATGGGTGTGCGCCTGGTGTCTTTTGCCGTGCACTGGATCAAGGCGGAGATCCACGAATTCATCCTGCGCAACTGGCGCATCGTGAAAGTCGCAACCACCAAGGCCCAGCGCAAACTGTTCTTCAACCTGCGCAGCCAGAAAAAACGCCTGGCATGGCTGAACAACGATGAAGTCCATCGCGTGGCTGAAAGCCTCGGCGTGGAGCCGCGGGAAGTGCGCGAGATGGAAAGCCGGCTGACCGGCCACGACATGGCGTTTGACCCGGCTGCCGAAGCGGATGACGACAGCGCATTCCAGTCGCCGGCCAACTATCTGGAAGACCACCGGTACGACCCGGCGCGTCAACTGGAAGACGCCGACTGGAGCGACAACTCCACCAGCAACCTGCATGAGGCGCTGGACGTGCTGGACGACCGCAGCCGCGACATTCTCTACCAGCGCTGGCTGGCCGAAGAGAAAGCCACGCTGCACGACCTGGCGCAGAAGTACAACGTGTCGGCCGAGCGTATCCGTCAGCTTGAAAAGAGCGCGATGAACAAGCTCAAGCTGTCGATTGCCGCGTAACGTTCCTGCCGGCAATAAAAAACGCCCCAATCACTGATCGGGGCGTTTTCGTTTGTGGTATCTGATCGTTCTCACACTCTGCGTGGTAACGCATCTGGTGACGCTCCGCGTCACAGCTCGACGCAGAGCGTCGAAGGCGGCTTTCCCACGCAGAGCGTGGGAATGATCAGCCGGAAGGACTTATTGAGACCACGGTGCCCGGCGCGAGTCGTTGAGCCCCAGCAGGTAACTGTCCCCACCCAGTTGACTCATCTGCCGCCGAATCCAGCCGGCACGGCGTGCGACATAGCTGCTCGGATGGCTGGCGCTCCAGACCCGTGGGTTAGGCAGTACCGCGGCCAGCAGGCTGGCTTGCTGGCGGTTCAGTGAGCGGGCGCTGACGCCAAAGTGATGCCGTGCGGCCGCTTCGGCGCCAAACACGCCCTCATCCCACTCCACGCTGTTGAGGTACACCTCGAGAATCCGCTGCTTGGGCCAGAAGATTTCGATCAGTGCGGTAAACCAGGCTTCCAGGCCCTTGCGCAGCCAGCTGCGACCCGACCACAGGAACAGGTTCTTGGACACTTGCTGGCTCAGGGTGCTGGCGCCGCGGATCGAACCGCCGCGTTCGTTGTGGGCAAAGGCGGCCTGTATGGCGCCAAAGTCAAAGCCCCAGTGTTCGGGAAACTTCTGGTCTTCGCCGGCCATGACCGCGACCTTCAGGTCGTCGGAGATATTTTCCCACGGCTCCCAGTCACGTTGCAGGTCAATGGGCTCGCCGTCGAACCAGGATTCGATCTTGCGCTCGACCATCAGCGTGGTCCCCGGTGGCGGGACAAAGCGGAACACCAGCACCAGCAATACGCTGCCGCCCACGAACCAGAGCAGGACTTTCGCGAAGCGTTGGAGAAATATACGCAGCATAGATGATGGCTTGGCCGAACCCGTCGAGCCGGCCATTATACAGACCCTGCCCAATGAATCTGACTGGAGTTCCTCATGCTGCGTGGCTTTTTGATGTTGGCCGCTTTCTTCGGTTTTACCGGCGTCGCCCTGGGTGCATTTGCCGCCCATGGCCTCAAGGGCCGCCTGAGCAGCGAATACCTGGCGATCTTTCATACCGGTGTCACCTATCAGTTGGTACACACCCTGGCGTTGCTGGGTGTCGCACTGCTGGCCACGCAGATTCCCGGACGGTTGATCACCTGGGCGGGCGTCTCGTTTGCCCTCGGAATCCTGTTGTTTTCCGGCAGCCTGTACCTGTTGACGCTTACGGGTGTCGGCAAGCTGGGCATCGTCACGCCCTTCGGTGGCCTGGCCTTCCTGGCTGGCTGGGTTTGCCTGGGGCTTGCCGCCTGGCGCCTGGGCTGACTTGCGAGTCCATTTCAAGACGAATGGCTTGGGTCGGCCTGACTGATCGGGCTAGAATGCTGGCCCCTAAAAATGATGGCGGCATCCGGCATGCGCATTCAGTTGAACGGCGAATCCTTTGAACTGCCCGACGGTGAAACCGTTGCGGCCCTGCTGACCCGTCTGGACCTGACCGGACGCCGGGTGGCGGTCGAACTCAACCTGGATATCGTCCCGCGCAGTCAGCATGCAGACACCGCGTTGAACGACGGCGACAACGTCGAAGTGGTGCACGCCATCGGCGGCGGCTAGCCGCCAAACACTGTGAAAACTGCTGCGTGCTGGGCGCCTTCGGCGCACGCAAGAAATACTGCGTTAAAAACAGGCTCGGAATGCTCATTTACAACCCGTAAACTCCGCTTCCTCGCCTGTTTTTGCCTTGTCTTTCCTTCGCTCGCGACGTTTTCACAGCGTTTGGTTTATAAGGAATTCTGCAAGAACCTCACCCCTACAGAGGATTTCCCATGAGCATCGTTCGCAGCGACAAGCCTTTCGTCCTGGCCGGTCGTACTTACCAGTCGCGTTTGCTGGTCGGTACCGGCAAGTACCGTGACATGGAAGAAACCCGCCAGGCCATCGAAGCCTCGGGTGCCGAGATCGTCACCTTCGCCGTGCGCCGCACCAACCTTGGCCAGATCGAGGGCGAGCCGAACCTGCTCGAAGTGCTGTCGCCGGATCGCTACACCTTCCTGCCGAACACCGCCGGTTGCTATGACGCCATCGAAGCCGTGCGCACCTGCCGCCTGGCCCGTGAGCTGCTCGATGGCCATAATCTGGTGAAGCTGGAAGTGCTGGCTGACCAGAAAACCCTGTTCCCCAACGTGATCGAAACCCTCAAGGCCGCCGAAACGCTGGTCAAGGAAGGCTTCGACGTGATGGTCTACACCAGCGATGATCCGATCATCGCCCGTCAATTGGCGGAAATCGGCTGTATCGCGGTGATGCCGCTGGCCGGTTTGATTGGCTCCGGTCTGGGCATCTGCAATCCGTACAACCTGCAGATCATCCTGGAAGAAGCCAAGATTCCGGTGCTGGTGGATGCCGGCGTCGGTACTGCTTCCGACGCCACCATCGCCATGGAACTGGGTTGTGATGCCGTGCTGATGAACTCGGCCATTGCCCACGCCCAGCAACCGGTCATGATGGCTGAAGCCATGAAACACGCCATTGTGGCAGGTCGCCTGGCCTACCTCGCCGGGCGTATGCCGAAAAAACTCTATGCCAGCGCCTCCTCGCCGCTGGATGGTCTGATCAAGTAAGAGCCATTGATGACTGAATCGAACGACACGCCAATCCAGACGGAAGAAGGCGAAGAGCGCCAACACCGCCGCATCAAGAGTTTCGTGATGCGCGCCGGGCGCATGACCGAAGGCCAGCAAAAAGGCCTGGAGCAGGGCACGCCGCTGTTCGTCCTGCCACTGGCCGATGCGCCGGTGGATTTTGACCAGGTGTTCGGTCGCTCGGCACCGCGCTCGCTGGAAATCGGCTTCGGCATGGGCCATTCGCTGCTGGAAATGGCCGCGGCTTCGCCGGACCAGGACTTCATTGGCGTTGAAGTACACCGTCCGGGTGTCGGCGCGCTGCTCAATGGCGTGCTGACACAAGGCCTGACCAACCTGCGGGTCTACGATTGCGATGCGATCGAAGTGCTCAACCGTTGCGTGGCGGACAACAGCCTGGATCGCCTGATGCTGTTTTTCCCGGACCCGTGGCACAAGAGCCGTCACCACAAGCGTCGTATCGTTCAGGCGTCGTTCGCTGAGCTGGTGCGCAGCAAGTTGAAGGTTGGCGGTGTGCTGCACATGGCCACTGACTGGGAACCGTACGCCGAGTACATGCTGGAAGTGATGAACGTTGCGCCGGGTTATCGCAACCTGGCCGAAGACGGCAAGTGCGTACCGCGCCCGGCCGAACGCCCGATCACCAAGTTCGAACGCCGTGGCGAGCGTCTTGGGCATGGCGTGTGGGATTTGAAGTTCGAAAAGCAGTCGTAAGCTACACGCAATACAAAATGTGGGAGCGGGCTTGCTCGCGAAGGCGGTCTAACAGTTAACAGAGATGTTGAATGTTATGGCCTCATCGCGAGCAAGTCGGATCGCCGCACCGCCGCTCCCACATTTGTTTCGTGTGTACTCAAGAGTCAGCGGCGGTCAGCGACCACGCCAATCAACACCAGCACCACCAGCAACACCGGTGCCAGGCTGTAGTTGTTGAACTGACTCAAGCCCTTGACGATCAAGGGCGTGGCGTAGATCAGGGCCGCACCGCTGCCGATCACGCACAGCAGGGCCATCATCGGCACGCGCAAGGCGCCCGCGATGTTGCCCAGGCGTTGCTCGACCCAGCCTTTGAAGTCCGCGCCAAACAGCACCAGCAAACACCCCACCAATGCCAGAGCGATTTCTGACAGATTTCCGCGACTCCAGTGAGACACGGTGGCGAGTAGGTCGAGTACCAAATCCATTCGATTTCCTTATGTCAGAAAGTTCTGCAACAAGTCATTGAGGAACAGTTGTCCGCGCATCGTCGCCGCCAGACGTGACGGTTCGACCTGCAACAAGCCACTTTGTTCGGCCTCTCGCCGGCCTTCGGCAAGGCTTTCCAGGGTCAGCCCGGTGCGCTCCGGATACAGTCGCGCCTCCACGCCCTCGGTCAGGCGCAGGGCGTTCATCAGGAACTCGAACGGCAACTCGTCATTGGTCAGGGCTTTCTCGCCCGCCTGGAAGCTCTTGGCCGGGTTGAGGTAGTCCTTGGGCAGGCGAGTCTTCCAGGTGCGCACGATGCGCCCGTCCGGATGGCTAAGCTTGCCGTGGGCGCCGGCGCCAATACCGATGAAGTCGCCGAAACTCCAGTAGTTGAGGTTGTGCCGCGCCGCTCGACCGGGTTGGGCGTAGGCCGAGACTTCGTACTGCGCGTAACCGTGTTCGGCCAACAGCGCCTGGCCAGCCTCCTGAATGTCCCACAGGGTGTCGTCTTCCGGCAGCGTCGGCGGCTGGTTCCAGAACACCGTGTTCGGTTCCAGTGTCAGCTGATACCAGGACAGGTGGGTCGGGTTCAGGGCGATGGCCTGGCGCAGGTCGCCCAGGGCGTCCTCCAGGGACTGGTCGGGCAAGCCGTGCATCAAGTCCAGGTTGAAGTTGTCGAACCCGGCCTGACGGGCCATGCCGGCGGCACGTACCGCTTCATCGCCGTTGTGGATTCGTCCCAGGGCCTTGAGTTTCTCTTGCTGGAAACTCTGGATACCGATCGACAAGCGATTGATGCCCAGCGCCCGATAGGCGACGAACTTCTCTTGTTCGAAGGTGCCCGGGTTGGCCTCCAGAGTGATTTCGATGTCGCTGGCGAACGGGATGCGTTGCTCCACGCCTTTGAGCAGTCGACCCAGCGCCTGGGCGCTGAACAGGCTGGGCGTGCCGCCGCCGAAGAAGATCGAGCTCAGCTCGCGGCCATACACGGCATGCAGGTCCTGGTCGAGGTCGGCCAGCAGGGCGTCGACGTACTCTTGTTCCGGCAGCACGGGGCTGGCGGTGTGGGAGTTGAAGTCGCAATAAGGGCATTTGCGTACGCACCACGGGATGTGGATGTACAGCGCCAGGGGCGGCAGTGTTGGCAGCGCGGTCCGTGACGAGGGTGCGGCGCCGCCGAAGATCAGCGGCGACGCGGTGGGGTCGTGGGTCATTTCAGGCTCAGGCGTTGGCGCAGCAATTCCATTGCGCGGGCGCGGTGGCTGAGCTGGTTCTTCTCGGTCGGGCCCAGTTCGGCGCTGGAGCAGTCGCGCTCCGGGACCCAGAACAGCGGGTCGTAGCCAAAGCCGTGTTCGCCGCTGGCCTGGGTCAGGATGCGCCCGTGCCACAGGCCTTCGCAGAGAATCGGCAGCGGGTCATCGGCGTGACGCACCAGCGCCAGCACACAGACGAACTGTGCGCCGCGCTCGGCTTCAGGCACATCCTTGAGCGCATCGAGCAGCTTGGCATTGTTGGCCGCATCGCCCTGGCCGTCGGCATAGCGCGCCGAGTAGATGCCCGGCGCGCCGCCGAGGAAATCCACCGCCAGCCCCGAGTCGTCGGCCAGCGCCGGCAAGCCGGAAATACGTGCCGCATTACGGGCCTTGAGGATGGCATTCTCGACGAACGACAGGCCGGTCTCTTCAGGTTCGACGCTGCTGAACTCGCCGATCGAGCGCAAATGCACCGAGTCGCCGAGCATGGCCTGGAGTTCCTTGAGTTTGCCGGCGTTGTGGCTGGCCAGTACGAGTTGCGTGAAGTTGATCATTGGCCAGGGAAGAGCTCTTGGTTGAAATTGATGGTGTTGATTTTGTCGCCGGTCTGCACCTTGATGTCAAAGGTGCGGGTTTCCTGCTGGTCCACCGGGTACTGAGCGATGTAGTAGACCGCGCCTTGTTCGGTGATTTGCTTGAACTTCAGCGTCACGCTCTGGCTGGTCAGGTCTTTCACGGTGCCGGTGACGCTGGCGATCATCGGCTTGCCGTCCTTGATCACCGAGACGTTGATCACGCCCTGGTTCTTGCTGCGGACCAGTTCGGCGCCTTTGGCGATGTCGGGTGTCAGGTAGGTGGAGTTGAAGGTGTTGTAGTGCACCGTCACGTCACCGAAGGTTTCCTGGCGTTCGCCTTTGATGACGTCGGCTGCCATGGCGCTGACGCTCAGGCAGGCTGTAACTAGAAAAAGAGCTAGACGACCCATGATCGTTCTCCTCGAAATGTCCGGATTAAACCGCTACCTGGTGATCCTGCAGGCCAGGACTGCTGACGCGGTAGATGCCAATCTCACCTAATAGATTAGGCCATAGCTTACTGGCCCACCCGTGGCGGTGTTGTTGATCGACGGCAAGCCGATCGATGACGCGGGCCTCTCGTTCGCGACACAGCGCTTCAAAGTCTTCGAACGTGCAGAAGTGGATGTTTGGCGTGTTGTACCAGGTGTACGGCAAAAACTCCGAAACCGGCATCCGGCCCTTGCTCGCCAGGTACCAGCGGCAGCGCCAGTGACCGAAGTTGGGGAAGGTGATGATGCACTGACGGCCGACCCGCAGCATCTCGTCGAGGATCTTGTCCGGGTAATGCACGGCTTGCAGGGCCTGGGTCATGACCACGATGTCGAAACTGTTGCTGGCAAAGTTGCCCAGGCCCTTGTCCAGGTCCTGTTCGATGACGTTGATGCCCTTGGCGATGCACTCGGCAATGTTGTCCGGGTCGTTTTCCAGGCCGTAGCCGGTGACTTGCTTGTGGTCGCGCAGCCAGGTCAGCAGCTCGCCATCACCGCAACCGAGGTCGAGCACGCGGCTGCCGGCGGGGATCCATTCCTGGATGATTTCCAGATCAGCTCTCATGGCTTTCTCACACCGTAATTCGGTTCATGTAGTTACTGAACGCCTGCAAGTAGCGCGGGATCGGAATCAGGAAGGCGTCGTGGCCTTGCGGAGCGTCGATCTCCAGGTAGCAAACGTCTTTCCTGGCCGCCATCAGCGCGTCCACCAGTTCCCGCGAGCGGGCCGGGGAGAAGCGCCAGTCGGTGGTGAAGGACATCACGCAGAAGCTGGCCTTGGCCCCGGCGAAGGTTTTCGCCAGGTTATCGTCGAAGTTCGCCGCCGGATCGAAGTAATCCAGCGCCTTGGTCATCAGCAGGTAGGTATTGGCGTCGAAACGCCCGGAGAACTCTTCGCCCTGATAACGCAGGTAGCTTTCGACCTGGAACTCGACACTGTGAAAGTCGTAGTTGAGCTTTTCACTCTTGAGGCCGCGGCCGAATTTTTCGCCCATGGAGTCGTCGGACAGGTAGGTGATATGCCCGACCATCCGCGCCAGCATCAGCCCGCGCTTGGGAATCACCCCGGCTTCCTGGAAGGAGCCGCCGTGGAATTCGGGGTCCGTGAGGATCGCCTGGCGCGCCACTTCGTTGAAGGCGATGTTTTGCGCCGACAATTTGGGGGCCGAGGCAATCGCCAGGCAGTGGCGGATACGATCGGGGTAGGTGATGCTCCATTGCATCGCCTGCATGCCGCCCAGGCTGCCACCGATGACGGCAGCCCATTGTGCGATGCCGATGCGGTCCGCCAGGCGCGCCTGGCTGTGGACCCAGTCTTCCACGGTCAGCACCGGGAAGTCGGCACCGAATGGCTTGCCGGTGTCCGGGTTGGTGCTGCTCGGGCCGGTGGAGCCGTTGCAGCCGCCGAGGTTGTTCAGGCTGACAACGAAGAACCTGTTGGTGTCGATCGGCTTGCCGGGGCCTATGCAGCTGTCCCACCAACCGGGCTTGCGGTCGTCAGGGCTGTGGAAACCCGCGGCGTGATGATGGCCGGACAGGGCGTGACAAATCAGCACGGCGTTGCTCGCCGTGGCGTTCAGCGTGCCGTAGGTTTCATAGATCAGGTCATAGGCTGGCAAGGAGCGGCCGCAGGCAAGGGCCAGGGGCTCGCTGAAGTGCGCCACCTGGGGCGTCACCAGGCCAACGGAATCGGCGGGAAAGGCAGTTGGCATCGACCCTGCTCTCGTTGAAATGAGGCGTAAGTCTAAAGACCGCTGTGGCCAGCGGCAAGCAAAGGCCGGGGCTGATTTTTTCTCGGTGTACCTGTGGCGAGGGAGCTTGCTCCCGCTGGGGTGCAAAGCGCCCCCAACAAAGCTAATGCGGTCATTCAGAATGAACTCGGCGATAGTTTTTAGGGCTGCTGCGCAACCCAGCGGGAGCAAGCTCCCTCGCCACATTGAGGTCAGGTCGGGCGCACCAGGTCCGGTAAATCCGGCAGCTTCTTCGGCGAGCAGATTCGCACCCGTTTCTGCCGGTTCAGCTCCCCGCTGATCAAGCTGACCTGGCTCTTGGACACCCCAAACGCCTTGGCCAGAAACGCCATCAGGTAGGCGTTGGCCTTGCCTTCAACCGGCGGGGCGGTGAGGCGGATCTTCAGGCGATCACCATGCAGCCCGGCGAAATCATCGCTACGGGCCGCAGGTTGCAGGTGGCACTCAAGGATCAGGTCATCGCCGTCCCAGCGAAAGTAGCTCATCAGATCAGCCCGAGCAGCCCCTGCGGCATGAGGGCATAGTACGCAAGGCGTGGGATCAGCCAGCTTTGCAGCAACTGGATCACGATAAACGCGAAGATCGGCGAGATGTCGAGACCGCCCAGGTTCGGCACGAGGCGGCGGAACGGGGCGAGTACCGGCTCAGTAATCTGCATGACCAGCTCTGCGCCAGGATTGTGGCTCCCTGGGGCTACCCAGGACAGAATCACACTGATGATCATCGCGTAGAACAGAATATTCAGAAACAGCGAGAAAATGGCGATCAGTGCCCAAGGCACTAAAAACAACCAGTCGATCTGGAAGCCTTTGAGCAGCAGGATGACCGCTATCAGCACCATCTGCACGATCAGCGCTAATACAAGTGACGACATGTCGAGCCCGAACATGCTCGGGATTACCCGGCGCAGGGGCTTGAGCAGCGGTTGAGTAGCTTTGACGGCGAACTGGCAGAGCGGGTTGTAAAAATTCGCCCGAACCAATTGCAGGATGAAGCGCAACATCACGATCAACAGGTACAGGCTGCCCAAGGTTTTAATTACGAAAATGGCAGCATCATTGAGTCCGAGCATTATTGATTCCTTTGTAAGAGCTGATTAGCGACCCAGTTGTTCGGCCATTTCGGCCGAGCGGTGTGCCGCAGCACCCAGTGCGCTTTCGACCAGCGCTTCGAAGCCGCCGGCCTGGAAAGTCTTGATTGCTGCTTCCGTGGTGCCCGCAGGCGAAGTCACGCGACGGCGCAGTTCGGCGGCATCGACGTCACTGGCAACCGCCATGTGGGCGGCACCCAGCGCGGTCTGCAAGGTCAGTCGGGCGGCGGTTTCCCGTGGCAGGCCGAGTTTCTCGCCGGCCGCGGTCATGGCTTCGATCAGCAGGAAGAAATACGCCGGGCCGCTACCGGATACGGCGGTGACCGCGTCCAGTTGCTGCTCTTCGTCGAGCCACAAGGCGATGCCGACCGCCGACAGCAGCTCTTCGGCTTGCTGGCGTTGCTCGGCGCTCACTTCGCCCGTGGCGTACAAACCACTCACGCCCTGGCGCAACAGCGCCGGGGTGTTGGGCATGCAGCGCACGATCGGCTGGGCGCCGAGCCAGCGGGTCATGCTGGCGCAGGTGATCCCGGCCGCAATCGACACCACCAGCTGATTCGGCGCAAGGCTTGGTCGCAGGGCTTCGCACACGGCTTTCATCGCCTGGGGCTTGACCGCCAGCACCACCACGTCAGCACCCTGGACGGCGTCAGCGTTGTCGGCAAATACGTCGATGCCGTGCTCGGCGTTCACCCGTGCGCGGGTTTCGGCGCCGGGATCGCTGGCGCGGATCCGGGCGGCATCCAGACCTTTGGCGCGCAGGCCACCAATCAGGCTGGCGGCCATGTTGCCGGCACCAATAAAGGCAATACGAGTCTTGCTCATGACAGGTCCTTATAGAGAGGTGAGTCAGCCACGGTCATGGCTGGCCATAATCGCGGGCACCAAACAGGGCCGTACCGATGCGGACCCAGGTAGCACCCTGGGCAATGGCCGACTCCAGGTCGTGGCTCATGCCCATGGACAGTGTATCGAGTGGCAGATTGAGGCGTTCTTGCAGGCTGTTGTTCAGTTCGCGAACGGCGGCAAAGGCCGCGTCCTGCTCGGCGCGATCATCAGTCGGCTCCGGGATCGCCATCAAACCGCGCAATCTCAGGTGCGGCAGGGCACTGATGGCGCTGGCCAGCTGCGGCAAGTCGGCGGGGGTGCAGCCAGACTTGCTGGCCTCGCCGCTGACGTTGACCTGAATACAGATGTTCAGGGGCGGCAGGTCGGCAGGGCGTTGTTCGGACAGGCGTTGTGCAATTTTCAAGCGATCCACGGAATGCACCCAAGCGAAGTTCTCGGCGATAGCGCGCGTCTTGTTCGATTGAATGGGGCCGATGAAGTGCCAGGACAAGGGCAGGTCAGTCAAATCCTGCTGCTTGCTTAGGGCTTCCTGCAGATAATTCTCGCCAAAGTCCCGCACGCCGGCGGCGAAGGCTTCGCGCACCGCCTCGCTGGGCTTGGTCTTGCTGACGGCCAGCAGCCGGACACTCTGTTCGACGCGGTGCGCGGCCTGTTCCGCCGCGCGGATGCGCGCAGCTACCTGTGAAATATTGTCTGCTATCGTGGACATTCAAGGGACGCCGGCAGTCTGAGGTTCGCGGCATTCTACTGGAATTGAGGGGTTCAATGGATATCACGGAACTGCTGGCGTTCACAGCCAGGCAGGGCGCATCGGACTTGCACCTGTCGACCGGGTTGCCTCCGATGATCCGGGTGGATGGCGATGTGCGGCGCATCAACCTGCCGGCCCAGGATGCAAGGCAGGTCAATGAACTGATCCGCGCCATCATGAGTCAACAGCAGCAGGCCGAGTTCGAGCAGGTGCTGGAGATCGACTTTGCCTTTGAGGCATTGGGTGTGGCGCGTTTTCGGGTCAATGCCTTCCATCAGCATCGCGGGCCCGGTGCGGTATTTCGCAGCATCCCGGAAAAAGTGCCGAGCCTGGACGAGCTTGGCATGGGGGATGTGTTTCGCCGTATTGCCGAACTGCCACGGGGATTGGTGCTGGTCACCGGGCCTACGGGGTCCGGCAAGTCGACCACCCTGGCCGCGATGATCGATCACCTGAACAGTCACCGGCATCAGCACATCCTGACCATCGAAGACCCGATCGAATTCGTCCACGAGCCGCGCAAATGCCTGATCAATCAGCGTGAGGTCCATCGTGATACCCGCAGTTTCAGTGCGGCGCTGCGCTCAGCCCTGCGAGAAGACCCGGACGTGATCCTGGTGGGCGAAATGCGTGACCCGGAAACCATTCGCCTGGCGCTCACGGCTGCCGAAACCGGGCACCTGGTGTTTGGCACGCTGCACACCACCTCGGCCGCCAAGACCATCGACCGGGTCGTGGATGTGTTTCCGGGCGCGGAGAAGGCCATGGTCCGTTCGATGCTCGCCGAGTCGTTGCAGGCGGTGATTTCCCAGGCGCTGATCAAGAAGGTCGGGGGTGGCCGGGTGGCGGCTCACGAAATCATGCTTGGCACCTCGGCGATCCGTAACCTGATCCGTGAAGACAAGGTGGCGCAGATGTACTCGTCGATTCAGACCAGCGGATCGTTGGGGATGCAGACCCTGGACATGAGCCTGAAGGCGCTGGTGAACAAAGGCCTGATCAGCCGCGAGCATGCGCGGGAAAAGGCGCGGTCACCGGAAGGTTTTTGAGCAGCGGGTGCGGATCTGTGGCGAGGGAGCTTGCTCCCGCTCGAGTGCGCAGCGCTCGTAGGTTTTTGGGGCCGCTTCGCGACCCAGCGGGAGCAAGCTCCCTCTCCACAATGATCTTGCGTTCAATTAGCGCTGGGCGATGCGCATGGTGTTCGGCTCTTTCGGCAGAACCCGCTTGGCAACCACGTAGTGGCTGTTCCAGTACGGTTTGTTCAAGGTGTCGATGGACACCGACTTGCCGCGACGTGGCGCATGGATGAAGCGGTCGTTGCCCAGGTAGATGGCAACGTGGTTCACCCGGCGGCTCTTGAGCTTGAAGAAAATCAGGTCGCCGGGTTTCAGGTCCTTGCGCTCGACTTTCAACCCGTGGCCGCTGGCCATGGCATTGGAGGTGCGTGGCAGATCTATCTCGGCGACGTCATTGAAGGCGTATTTCACCAGGCCGCTGCAATCAAAGCCTTTACTTGGGCTGCTGCCGCCCCAACGATAAGGCGTACCGAGCACGTTCACCGCGCGGCTCAATACATCGCTGCTCTGCTTGGGCGCCATGGGCGGAACCATGTTGGCCTTGCTCAGTTGAGTCGGGCTTTTTACCGAATGTTTGTTTTTGCTGGTAGCGGCAGAAACATGAGATTTAGGGGTGTAACCATTAACGCTCGGAAGACGTTGCTCACGATTGGTGGCGTGGGCGGCCAGTGGCAGTAATAGGCAAATGGTTAGCCATGTCTTGAAAAATGGACGCATTAGGCAGGGCTCGTATAAGTTAGCGCGCAACTTTATAACAGCTTTTTTGTCCGTTCCGAGGCCGCTGGTCGATTCAATCTGGCGGTCAAACGCGGTAAAGACGCGGCAAACTGACGCAATTGTCGGACAGAAGTCAGGTGTTACAAGGCCTGGACGGAAGTGACGGTAGCATTTGCCATACGTCGGTCGCCTGTAAAAAAGTCACAAAGAATTCAAGAATATTTATCTATCGCGTGCTTCGAGGTCTTTATGAACACCTATCAACAGCCTGCAATGCATCAAGATACGCACAGCAAGGTCATCGGTTACCTGCTGTGGATTTTCGGATTCACCGGCGCCCATCGCTTCTATTACGGCAAGCCCGTGACCGGGACGATCTGGTTTTTCACCTTCGGCTTGCTGGGGATTGGCTGGCTGATCGACTTGTTCCTGATCCCGGCCATGGATCGCGAAGCGGATCTGCGTTTTACCGCAGGGCCGATCGAATACAACGTTGCCTGGATTCTGCTGACATTTCTCGGCGTGTTCGGTTTGCACCGGATGTATCAGGGGAAATGGATCAGCGGATTGCTGTACTTGTTGACGGGTGGTTTGTTCTTGATTGGGGTGCTGTACGACTTCTGGACGTTGAATGACCAGGTCTCGATCCGCAACGCGCAGAGTCGTTAAGCAGGTGGAGTAGGAGCGAGCGTGCTCGCGATGGACGTTAACGATAACGCGTGTTTTCTGATTAAACGCGTTGCGCTTGAGTTCATCGCGAGCACGCTCGCTCCTACACGTTGCCCCCTCACTACTGGAGGGGGCAGCCCCTCAAGCCTGGTGGCTGATCCGGCCGTCCACCAGGGTATAGCGCACCACGCCCGGCAGGCTGTGGCCGATAAACGGGCAGTTTTCACCCTTCGACAGCCAGTTCTCGCCCGCCACGGTAGACGCGGCAGGGTCAAACACCACCAGGTCCGCCTGAGCACCCACCGCCAGCTTGCCCGCGGGCAGGCGCAGGGCCTCGGCCGGACCGGCGCTAAAGCGGGCGAGCAGGGTCGGCAGGTCGAGCAGGCCGTCTTCCACCAGGGTCAAGGCCAGCGGCAACAGCAGCTCAACACTGCTTATGCCTGGCTCGGTCGCACCGAACGGCGCCAGCTTGGCGTCGCGCTCGTGGGGTTGGTGATGGCTGGAGATCGCTTGCACCACCCCGGACTTCACTGCGGCACGCAGGCCATCGCGGTCAGCGCGGGTGCGCAGCGGCGGTTGCACGTGATACAGGCTGTTGAAGTCGATCAGCGCCTCATCGGTGAGGATCAACTGGTACAGCGCCACGTCGGCCGTCACCTTCAACCCCCGGGCCTGCGCCTGGGCAATCAGGGCCACGCCGCGAGCGCTGGTGAGCTGGCTGAAGTGCGCACGCACGCCGGTCTGCTCCACCAACAGCAGATCACGGGCCAGGGCCACGGTTTCAGCGGTTTCCGGAATCCCCGGCAAACCGAGGAAGCTGGCGGTCGGTCCTTCGTGAGCCAGGCCACCTTCGGCCAGGTCATGATCCTGAGAGTGGAAGATCACCGTCAGGTCGAAGGTGGCCGCGTATTCCAGCGCCCGGCACAGGGTGCGGGTGTTGCGGAAACTGTCCAGGCCGTTGCCGAACGCCACGCAGCCGGCATCGCGCAGGGCAATGAGTTCTGCAAGCTGTTCGCCATCCAGGCCTTTGCTCAGTGCGCCAATCGGGAACACCTTGGCGTTGCCGGCCTCGCGGGCGCGGTCGAGGATCAGTTCGGCCACGGCCGAGGTGTCCAGCACCGGCTTGGTCCGTGGCGGACAGCACAGGCTGGTGACCCCGCCAGCCGCCGCGGCACGGGTTTCACTGGCAATCGTGCCTTTGCGGCTGTAGCCCGGTTCGCGCAGGGCGACGTTCAGGTCGACCAGGCCGGGGGCGACCACCAGGCCTTGAGCCTCGATGGTTTGAGCCGCGACGAAACCGGCAGGCGCGGCGCCAATGGCGACGATCTTGCAGGCTTCGATGTGGATATCGCTGACTTGATCCAGGCCACTGCTTGGATCGATGACGCGGGCGCCGAGAATGCTGAGCTTCACTGGGCGTTCTCCTGCTCGAATTGGCGCTGGGCAGTTTGCCCGCTCATGGCCATGGACAACACGGCCATACGAATGGCGATCCCGTAGGTCACCTGATTGAGAATCACCGAGTGCGGACCATCGGCCACCGCCGATTCAATCTCCACCCCGCGGTTGATCGGCCCCGGGTGCATGACGATGCAATCCGGTTTGGCGCCGGCCAGGCGTGCAGTGGTCAGGCCGAACAGGCGGTAGAACTCGCCTTCGCTCGGCAACAGGCCACCGGTCATGCGTTCACGCTGCAGGCGCAGCATGATCACCACGTCGACGTCTTTCAGGCCTTCGGTCATGTCGGTGTAGACCTTCACGCCGTATTGCTCGATGCCGATCGGCAGCAGGGTTTTTGGCGCGATCACGCGGATGTCCGGGCAACCGAGGGTTTTCAGGGCCAGCATGTTCGAGCGGGCAACCCGCGAGTGCAGGATATCGCCGACGATGGCCACCGAGAGGTTTTCGAAGCTGCCTTTGTGCCGACGGATGGTGAGCATATCGAGCATGCCCTGGGTCGGGTGGGCATGACGGCCGTCACCACCGTTGATGATCGCCACTTGTGGGCAGACATGCTCGGCGATGAAGTGCGCGGCGCCGGAGTCGCCGTGCCGCACGACGAACATGTCAGCGGCCATGGCTTCCAGGTTGCGCAGGGTGTCGAGCAGGGTTTCGCCCTTGCTCGCCGACGAGGTCGACACGTTCAGGGTGATCACGTCCGCCGACAGCCGCTGGGCCGCCAGTTCGAAGGTGGTACGGGTGCGGGTGGAGTTTTCGAAGAACACGTTGCATACGGTCTTGCCGCGCAGCAACGGGACCTTCTTCACTGCCCGGGCGCCGACTTCAAGGAACGAGTCGGCGGTGTCGAGGATTTCCGTCAACAGCTCACGGCGCAGGCCGTCGAGCGAGAGGAAGTGGCGCAGCTGGCCCTGATCATTGAGCTGCAGCGGGCGCTTGGTGTCTGGAGGCGTCATCGCAATGGACTCTTTAAAAGGGCGAATTAAAGGGCGAGGTCTTGCAGTTCAAGCTTGAGTTCCGGCCCTGACAGCTTGACCCGTTCATGGGGCGGCAGGGTCAGCGTGGCGCCGACAACATCCGGGCTGATGGGCAGTTCACCGGCGTCCAGGTCCAGCAGGCAGACCAGGGTGACGCTGGCCGGGCGGCCGTAATCGAAGAGTTCGTTCAGGGCGGCGCGGATGGTCCGGCCGCTCATCAGCACGTCATCGATCAGCACCAGGTGCTGGCCCTCGATCTCGAACGGCAGCTCGGACGGGCGCACTTGGGGGTGCAGGCCGTTCTGGCTGAAGTCGTCACGGTAGAAGGAAACATCCAGGGTGCCCAATGGCGAATCGCTGCCAAGCGCTTCGAGCAAGGCCTGAGCGACCCACACGCCACCGGTGCGAATACCGATGTAGCGCGGTTCGCTGATGCTGCGATGTTCAAGGTGGGCCTTGAGGTCGATCGCCATCTGGCTGATCAGTTCGGCGGGATTGGGCAGGCTCATGGTTGCTCCTTCTTGGACCCGGGCCGGTACAGGCTGATGTGGCCCGGGTTGTAGCTAAGAGAGACGCTTGTCGCGGCTCTTCAGGATTCGAACAATGCGGTGTTTTCGTCGAGCCAGCCTTGCAGCAGCAGCGCGGCGGCGATGGCATCGACGGGGTTGTCGCGGTAGCTGCCTTTTTGTCCGCCGCGCACCAGGCGTTCGCCCTTGGCTTCGAAGGTGGTCAGGCGTTCATCGTGGGTATAAAAGGGCAGGTTGTAGCGGCCATTGAGGCGGCGGGCGAACTTCTCGGCCCGCAGGCACATGTCGCTGGGCGTACCGTCCATGTTCAGCGGCAGGCCGACCACCACGGCGTCGGGCTTCCATTCCTTGATCAGGGCTTCGACCTGACTCCAGTCGGGAATGCCGTTCTGTGCCTTCAAGGTGCACAGCTCGCGGGCCTGGCCGGTAATCACCTGGCCAACGGCAACGCCGATCTGCTTGGTACCGTAGTCAAAGCCGAGTATCAGACGCAGGGCCATCAGGCGTGTCCCGCCTGGCTGATCAGCAGGCTGAGGTTGACGCCCAGGTGCTTGGCCGCCGCTTCCAGGCGCAGTTCGCTGCTGGTATTGAACAGGATGTCGGCATCGAACGGGCAGGTCAGCCAGGCATTGTTGGCCAGTTCGGCCTCCAGCTGGCCGGCTTCCCAGCCTGCGTAGCCGAGGGCGATCAGGCTTTTGGCCGGGCCAACGCCGTCAGCGATGGCAAACAGCACATCCTGGGACGTCGACAACGCCAGGCCGTCGAGTTCGACGGTGGCCTGGTACGTCTGGCCGATGGGGTGCAGGACAAAACCGCGATCGGTCTGCACCGGGCCACCGGTGAAAATCGGTACGTGCTGGCACAGTACGGGGGGGGCGATGTTCGGGCGCAATTGCTCAAGGACGTCCGCCAGGGTCAGGTCCTGTGGACGGTTGATGATCAGACCCATGGCGCCATTGGCCGTGTGCTCGACGATGTAGGTCAAGGTATGCGCAAAGTTCGGGTCGGCCATGTGTGGCATGGCGATCAGGAAGTGATGCTTGAGGTAGCTGGGGCTGACGTTCTTCATGTGCGCTAGTGTGGCGTTGGAGGGGCAAACTGACAAGCTGGGGATGCGCAGGAAATGCCCAAAACCCGGCAATGACACCGATCCGATGTGGGGGCAGTGTTCAATTACTCGACAACCGGTCTCCACGGGCAAACTTCCACGTGCGGATGATTTCCAGCCGGTCGATGTCCGACAGATCGCCGGTAAAGGGGGCAAAGGGCGCCGCCAGGCGAACGATGCGCTGCGCCGCCTGATCCAGCAGCGGCTGGCCGGAGGACTCCAGCACCAGCACTTCGTACAGCGAACCGTCGCGATTGATCGAAACCATCAGGCGCAGATTGCCGTAGATCTGCTTGCGCCGTGCTTCGTCCGGGTAGTTCAGGTTGCCGATGCGTTCGACTTTCTTGCGCCATTCGTCCTTATACCAGGCGCCCTTGTCGCGCATGGTGGACGCGGCATTGAGGCGGTGGATGCGCGGGCGCTTGGCGTAGAGCTGTTGTTCGTTGACCAGTTCCGCTTCCAGGCTGGCGATGTCGCTGGACAGCTGCGCGCTGTCGAACGTCGGCGTCACTACCTTGGGGGACGGAGCGGTCTTGATTTCTTCTTTTTTGGTCGGCGCCTTTTTCGGTGCGGGCGCAACCGTGGTCACCGCCGCCTTGGGCGCGGCCTCCGGCACTTGAGGCTTGGGCACGGGCGGTGGCGTGACTTTTTGCACCTTGTTGTCCTGGAAGGGCGCGACCTCGGTGGTCTTGGGAATCGCCTTTTTATCCAGGGTGCCACTGCCTTGCTGATTCTCCTGGGCCAGGAAATCGGCTTTTTGCGGTTTGGTTTCGCTTTTGAAGGTGGCGAGGGTGATTTCCAGGGTTTTGCTGACCTGCTGGGGCTCGACCAGGGTGAAGCCAACGCCGAGCAGCAGGGCCAGGTGAATCAGCGCCGCGAGAAACAGGGTAAATCCAAGGCGATCGGCCGGGCGCACGCCGCGGTGGGCGAGTTCGGGTGGCAGATCGGATGGAAGGGTCATGGCAAGTGGCCTGTGTGGTTGGTTCTGTTAGTCAACTTCGGCGCCAGTGGCCCATATCCTGCGTTGCTGTTCCTCGCCATAGCGGGCTATGACTCGTCACAGCTCCTTGGCTCTGGGCTGCTGGCATCCGAATTTGAACTAACGAACTAACCGTACAGGCCACTAGAAAACCAACATCGCGTGTTTCACAGGCCGCGCATGATAACGCAATGTTGGTTGCCCCTTGGGTGTTCTGTATCAGCGGGCCTTGAGCTTCTGATCAATGGCCGCCATCAGCATCTCGCCGATGTTGGTGCCAAACGCATTGTCGATTTCGCGAATGCAGGTCGGGCTGGTGACGTTGATTTCGGTCAGGTGCTCGCCAATCACGTCGAGGCCGACGAACAGCAAGCCCTTTTCACGCAGGGTCGGGCCGACTTGTGCGGCGATCCAGCGATCCTTGTCGCTCAGCGGGCGGGCTTCGCCACGGCCACCAGCGGCCAGGTTGCCCCGGGTCTCGCCGGCAGCGGGAATCCGCGCCAGGCAATAATCCACAGGCTCGCCGTCGATCATCAGGATGCGCTTGTCGCCGTCCTTGATCGCCGGCAGGTAGGCTTGGCCCATGATCTGCTGAGTGCCCATCGCGGTCAGGGTTTCAAGGATCACTGACAGGTTCGGGTCGCCCGCGCGATGCCGGAAGATCGAGGTGCCCCCCATGCCGTCCAGCGGCTTGAGGATCACATCGCCATGCTGGGCGGCGAATTCGCGCAGCACGTCGGCACGACGGCTGACCACGGTCGGCGGCGTGCACTGCGGGAACAGCGTGGCGAACAGTTTTTCATTGCAGTCGCGCAGGCTCTGCGGTTTGTTGACCACCAGCACGCCCGCCCGCTCGGCTTGCTCGAGCAGGTAGGTGGAGTACACGAACTCCATGTCGAACGGCGGATCCTTACGCATCAGGATCACGTCCAGATCGCTCAGCAGTGCATCGGTCTCGGCTTCCAGCTCAAACCATTTTTCCGGGTTGGCGAAGACTTTCAGTGGACGCATGCGCGCGCGCGCTTCGCCTTCGCCCTGATACAGGTCGCGCTGCTCCATATAGAACAGCTCCCAGCCACGGGCCTGGGCCGCGAGCAGCATGGCCAGCGAACTGTCCTTCTTGTAGGCAATGTTGGCGATTGGGTCCATGACAATCCCGACGCGAACGCTCATGGGTTTTTCCTCGAAAATGGGGTGGCCCCTGATCTGGGGTAGAAACGGGGTTCAAAATGGCATGAAAAAGTGGCGTCAGAGTGGCGCTGAGTGTGTTCCCGGTCAAGGAAAAACCACCACGCCGGCCGGCCGATAGATTGGAGTGGGAGACTGTGCTAAAAAGACTGGCATGTCGCGCTGGCCCTTGAACATCAAGGGTTTCGGACCACCGGTCACCGGCTAACGGACAAACTGATTCGCAAAGGCGATGGTAGAGCAACTATGGCACAGCATCCCAACGCCCTGAAGGTCATGGTGATCGACGATTCGAAGACGATTCGCCGCACCGCTGAAACATTGCTGCGCAATGCCGGTTGCGAGGTGATTACCGCCATTGACGGTTTTGATGCCCTGGCCAAGATTGCCGATCACCATCCCGGGATCATTTTTGTCGACATCATGATGCCCCGCCTGGATGGCTATCAGACCTGCGCTTTAATTAAGAACAACAGTGCGTTCAAATCCACGCCAGTGATTATGCTGTCGTCCAAGGACGGTTTGTTCGACAAGGCCAAGGGGCGGATTGTCGGTTCCGATCAGTTTTTGACCAAGCCGTTCAGCAAGGAAGAACTGTTGAGCGCGATCCAGGCCCATGTACCGGGGTTTGCCGCCGATTTGCCGCAGTAGGACACGCACAGTGACGCTCGGCCAACGGGCCCTGCGTCGATAAAAAATGGGGAAGACCATGGCACGTATTCTGATCGTCGATGATTCGCCGACTGAAATGTACAAACTGACCGGCATGCTGGAAAAGCACGGTCACGAAGTGTTGAAAGCGGAAAATGGCGCCGACGGCGTGGCGCTGGCCCGTCAGGAAAAACCCGACGCGGTGTTGATGGACATCGTCATGCCCGGCCTCAACGGGTTCCAGGCGACTCGCCAGCTGACCAAGGACCCGGAAACCGGACACATTCCGGTGATCATCATCACCACCAAGGATCAGGAGACCGACAAGGTCTGGGGCACCCGCCAGGGCGCCAGGGATTACCTGACCAAGCCGGTGGACGAAGACACCCTGATCAAGACGCTGAACGCCGTACTGGCGGACTGACGGCTGAGCCATGGCCGAGTCGCTGACTGCCTTCGAGCTGTTGCTGCAGATCGACCAGCGCTGCCGCCTGCTGGCGGCTGACCTGCCGTCCCAACCCACCCGCAAGCACGGCTGGAGCGGGATCGGCTTTCGTCTGGGCGAGCGCTGGTACGTGGCCCCCATGGGGGAAGTCAGCGAGGTGTTGCATGAACCACGCTTTACCCAGTTGCCCGGGGTCAAGTCGTGGGTCAAGGGCGTGGCCAACCTGCGCGGGCGCTTGTTGCCGCTGATGGACCTGTGCGGGTTCTTCGGTGAGGAGTTGTCGGCCCAGCGCAAGCAGCGGCGGGTGCTGGTGGTGGAATACAACGAGGTGTTCGTCGGGTTGCTCGTCGACGAGGTGCTGGGCATGCAGCATTTCGATCAGGCACGGTTCGAGCCGGTTTCACCCAGTACACAAGAGGGGCCGGCGGGGATGTTCATCAAGGGCCGGTTCGAGCGCGAGCAACGCTGGCAAGTTTTCAGCCCGTTCGCCCTGGCGCAGTCACCACGATTCATGGACGTGGCCCTGTAATCCAGGTGGATTTGCTGGCAGGTTTCACAAGGGTGTGGGTCAACAGGCGAAGATCGATGATAAAACCAAACACAGGCACCTCTACCGAAGGGTCGCGCAGTCGCTCGCAAATCATTGCGCTGTTCATCGCGTTGATTGTGTTCATCGTGCTGTTGTTCGCCAACTTCGCCTACCTCAACACGCAGGCCTCCTACGACAAGCAATACATCGGCCATGCCGGCGAACTGCGGGTGCTGTCACAGCGCATCGCCAAGAATGCCACGGAAGCTGCCGCGGGCAAGGCCGCCGCGTTCAAGCTGCTCAGTGATGCGCGCAACGACTTTGCCCGACGCTGGGGGTACTTGAAGAAAGGCGACCCGAACACCGGCCTGCCGCCAGCGCCGTCGGCGGTACGCCCGCAAATGCGCGCCGTGCAGTTGGACTGGGAGCGCCTGCTGAAAAACACCGACGCGATCCTCTCCAGCGAACAGACCGTGCTCTCGCTGCACCAGGTGGCCGCGACCCTGGCTGAAACCGTGCCGCAGTTGCAGGTCGAATACGAGAAAGTGGTCGAGATCCTTCTGCAACGCGGTGCACCGGCCGCCCAGGTGGCCATGGCCCAGCGCCAGTCGTTGCTCGCCGAACGCATCCTCGGTGCAGTCAACACAGTGCTGGCCGGCGATGAAAATGCCCAGCAGGCGGCCGATGTGTTCGGGCGTGACGCCGCGCGCTTCGGGCAGGTGCTCAATGGCATGCTCCAGGGCAACCCGGCACTCAAAGTCAGCCAGGTCGAAGACCACGACGCCCGGGCACGCCTGACCGAAATCTCCGAACTGTTCGAGTTCGTTTCCGGTTCCGTCGATGAAATCCTCGAAACCTCACCGGAGCTGTTCAAGGTCCGGGAGTCGGCGAGCAACATTTTCAGCCTGTCGCAAACCTTGCTCGATGAAGCCTCGCACCTGGCCAGCGGCTTTGAGAACCTGGTCGGCGGGCGCTCCACCGATACCATCGGCGGCTACGTGCTGGGCCTGTTGGCCTTGATGTCGATCATCCTGATCGGCCTGGTGATGGTCCGTGAGACCAACCGCCAGTTGCGCGAAACCGCCGAGAAGAACGAGCGCAACCAGAACGCGATCATGCGCCTGCTCGACGAGATCGAAGACCTGGCCGACGGCGACCTGACGGTGACGGCCTCGGTGACCGAAGACTTCACGGGCACCATTGCCGACTCGATCAACTACTCGGTCGATCAGTTGCGCGACCTGGTGGCGACCATCAACCTGACGGCGGGCCAGGTGGCCGCCGCGGTGCAGGAAACCCAGGCCACGGCGATGCACCTGGCCCAGGCTTCGGAGCATCAGGCGCAGCAGATCAGCGAAGCCTCGACCGCGATCAACGACATGGCCCAGTCCATCGACCAGGTGTCGGCCAACGCCGCCGAGTCCTCGGCGGTGGCCGAGCGCTCGGTGGAAATTGCCAACAAGGGCAACGAGGTGGTGCACAACACCATCCACGGCATGGACAACATTCGTGAACAGATTCAGGACACGGCCAAGCGCATCAAGCGCCTGGGCGAGTCGTCCCAGGAGATTGGTGACATTGTCAGCCTGATCGACGACATCGCCGACCAGACCAACATCCTTGCGCTCAACGCGGCGATCCAGGCCTCCATGGCCGGCGATGCCGGGCGCGGTTTTGCGGTGGTAGCCGACGAAGTCCAGCGGCTGGCCGAACGCTCCTCGGCGGCCACCCGGCAGATCGAAACCCTGGTACGGGCGATTCAGACCGATACCAACGAAGCGGTGATTTCCATGGAACAGACCACCACCGAGGTGGTACGTGGCGCGCGTCTGGCGCAGGATGCCGGAGTGGCCCTGGAAGAAATCGAAGGCGTTTCCAAAACCCTCGCGGCGTTGATCCAGAGTATTTCCAACGCGGCGCAGCAGCAGACGACTTCGGCAGGACAGATTTCCTTGACGATGAACGTGATCCAGCAGATCACCACGCAAACGTCGTCGGGCTCCACGGCCACCGCCGAGAGCATTGGCAACCTGGCAAAAATGGCCAGTCAGTTACGGCGCTCGGTGTCCGGTTTTACCTTGCCGGCGCAGCCTGCGCGCAGCACTGACAACGCCTGAACAAGGCCTGTCGGGAACGAACTTTGACTGGAGTGGTTATGGGTGATCGGCACGACTATGTGGCCCTTGAGTGGGTCAAGGGCGAAATTGCCGAAACGCTGAAACAGGCCTACTTTGCCCTCGACAATCTGGTCGAGGACCCGCAGGCCATGCACGCGCTCGAAGAGTGCCTGACAGACATACATCAGGTTCACGGCAGTTTGCAGATGGTCGAGTTCTACGGCGCGGCCTTGCTCGCCGAGGAAATGGAACAGCTGGCCGCCGCCTTGCTGCGAGGTAGCGTGAGCCATCGTCAGGAGGCCATTCGCCTGCTGCAACAGGCCCTTGGCCAGCTACCGATCTACCTGGATCGCGTGCACAGTGCCCGCCGCGATTTGCCGTTGGTGGTGTTGCCACTGATCAATGACCTGCGCAGCGCCCGTGGCGAAAGCCTGTTATCGGAAACCAGCCTGTTCAGTCCGCAACTGCAGGATCTACCGGCGCTGGATGATGCGCAGTTGGCGCTGCTTGCGCCCGAGGACTTGCCGAACGTCCTGCGCAAGGTGCGGCAAATGCTGCAGATGGGCTTGGTCGGTTTGCTGCGCGAACAGGACGATGGGACCAATCTCGGTTATCTGGCCAAGGTCTTCAGCCGTCTTGAGGCACTGTGCGGCGATGCTCCGCTCAGCCCCCTGTGGCAAGTGGCTTCGGCCCTGGTCGAAGGCATGACCGACGGTCGCATCGGCAACAGCCCGGCACTGCGCAGTTTGTTCAAGGAAGCCGACAAGGAGTTCAAGCGCCTGCTTGAGCAAGGGATGCCGGGCATCAATCAGCCCGCCCCGCCTGAACTGCTCAAGAGCCTGCTGTTTTATATCGCCAAGGCGCAGTACCCCAGCGCACAGATGCAAACCCTGAAAGATCGTTACGGACTCGATGATGCCTTGCCTGACAGTGCCGTGGTCGATGAAGAGCGCGCACGCCTGGCCGGACCTGACCGTGACGCCATGCGTTCGGTGCTGGCCGCGCTGTGCGAGGAACTGGTGCGGGTCAAGGAGCGCCTGGACCTGTTCGTGCGCAGCGACCGTCAGCACACCTCGGACCTCAACAGCTTGTTGGCTCCGTTGCGGCAAATCGCCGACACCTTGGCGGTGCTCGGTTTCGGTCAGCCGCGCAAGGTCATCATTGATCAACTGGCGGTGGTCCAGAGTCTGGCGCAGGGCCAGCGCGAACCGAACGACGCGATCCTGATGGACGTCGCCGGCGCCTTGCTCTATGTCGAGGCGACCCTGGCCGGCATGGTGGGCATTGTCGAGGAAAGCCGCGAAGAGAGTCGCTTGCCAACCACCGACCTGACCCAGATTCACCAGATCGTTATCAAGGAAGCCCGGCTCTGCCTGCAGCAGGCCAAGGACATGATCGTTGACTACATCGACGCCGAGTGGGACCGGCAGCTGTTGCAACCGCTGCCAGCCTTGCTGACCCAGGTCCGGGGGGCGCTGGCGATGATCCCGCTGAGCCGTGGGGCGAGCCTGCTGGAAGCCTGCAACAGCTACATTCGCGAACATCTGTTGGTGGATCAGGCCCCGCCGCACTGGCAGCAGCTCGACAGCCTGGCCGATGCCATCACCAGCATCGAGTATTACCTGGAGCGCTTGAACGAAGACCCGCAAGCCCTCGGTGAGCAGTTGCTCGATGTAGCCGAGCAAAGCCTGGCGGCGCTCGGCTATTTGCCCTGCGACGTTCATGTGCCGGTGCTCGATGAGGTACTCGACTCCGACGACCCGCACCTGATGGCGGATCTGCAGGCGCTGTCCGACCCTCAGACCGTGCAGTCGCTGGCCGACGTGCTGGCCAGCCCGGTGTCGGCCGTCAACCCGCCGGCCCTGATAACGCCGGGCAGTCTGCTGCCGCCGCCGAGCGACGAAGCACCGGTGGATGACGAGCTGCGGGAAGTGTTCCTCGAGGAGACCGACGAGGTGCTGGACATCCTGCGCGAGTACTTGCCGCGCTGGTCGTCCAATCCCGATAGCACCTCGGCCCTGAGCGAATTGCGGCGGGCGTTCCACACCTTGAAAGGCAGTGGGCGCATGGTTCGCGCACTGGTACTGGGTGAGCTGGCCTGGGCCGTGGAAAACCTGCTCAATCGGGTGCTGGAACACAGTGTCGAACCCGCTCCACAGGTGCAGGACCTGTTGCGTGACGTGTTGCAACTGCTGCCGGAACTGGTGGCCGAGTTCGCCGGCAATGCCCAGCGCCAGCGTGACGATGTCGACCGCCTGGCCGCCCGAGCCCACAGTCTGGCCAGGGGGGCTGTGGCCTCGGATCCGGGTGCGGTCTCGGCCGACCCGCAATTGCTGGAGATCTTTCGCAACGAAGCGCAAAGCCACCTCGCCAGTCTCAACCGCTTTCTCGACCAGGCCGCAGAACATGTGCCCCTGCAGGCCAGTGACGAATTACAGCGCGCGTTGCACACCCTCAAGGGCAGTGCATCGGTGGCCGGCGTACTGCCGATTGCCGAGCTGGCGGCGCCACTGGATCAGTTGGCCCGCGAGTACAAGGCGCACCTGATTGCACTGGACCTGGATGAGGTCGAGTTGCTGCTGGAGGCCGAGGGGTTGTTGCGCCAAGGCTTGAAGCAGTTGAAGAACGACCCGCTGCAGGCCATTCAAGGTGCACAAGGGTTGATCGAACGCACCCGGGCACTGCTTGCCGAACGCCTGGAAGCCGTACTCAACTCCCCGAACACGGGCCTTCGAATCAAGCGTGATCCGCAGCTGATCAATAACTTCCTGGCCCAGGGCATGGATATCCTGCTGGATGCCGAAAGCCTGTTGAAACGCTGGCAGCAGCATCCCGGCGAACGACAGGAACTCAGTGCGTTGCTGGATGAGCTGACCACGCTGGGAGAGGGCGCCCATCTGGCCGATCTGCACCCGGTGGATGAGCTGTGCGAAGCCTTGCTCGACCTTTACGGCGCGGTGGAAGAAAGCAGCCTTGCCGTCAGCGAGCGGTTTTTCTTCGAGGCGCAAAGTGCTCACGAAGCCTTGATCAACATGCTCGACGAACTGGCCGCCGGCCAGGAAGTCAGCCATCAGCCGGCGCGGGTGCGCGCCCTGCGTGATTTGCTCGGTGAAGGCCTTGATCCTTCCTCCTTGGGCCTGATTCGTAGCGAGGGTGGCCGCACCCTGAGCATCACCGAGCTGGGTAGCGCCATGTCCGGGCTGGAACAGGACCCGGCTGCGGCGCTCGACACCGATGATGAAATGGTCTCGATCTTCCTCGAAGAGGCCGTGGATATTCTGGACAGTGCCGGGCAAGCCTTGCAGCGCTGGCTGGCTGACCCTGAGAACGGCGCGCCCTTGTCGTCGTTGCAGCGCGACCTGCATACCCTCAAGGGGGGGGCGCGGATGGCCGAGGTCGGGCCGGTTGGTGACTTGGCCCATGAGTTGGAAAGCTTGTATGAGGGGCTGGTGGATCGGCGTTTCAGCTACAGCGCCGAGCTGGCGCTGTTGTTGCAGCGCAGCCACGACCGCCTGGAGCAACTGCTGGAGCAACTGCACGAGCAGCAGCCACTGGGTGATTGCACGGCGCTGATCGAGGCCATTGAGCAGTGGCGCCAACACAGTGTTGGCCCCGTCGAACCGGACGAGCCTGCGCTTGCACAGGATGCGGCGAATCACGATCCGGAATTGCTGGAAATCTTCCTCGAGGAAGGGTTCGACATCATCGACAGCTCCGGTGCGGCGTTGACGCGTTGGCAGGCGGACCCGCAAAACCGTCAGGAAATGGAAACCCTGCTGCGCGACCTGCACACCCTCAAGGGCGGTGCGCGGATGGTCGAAATCGCCCCGATTGGCGACCTGGCCCATGAGCTCGAATTTTTATACGAAGGCCTGTCGACCGGTCTGCTACAGGCCACTACCGAGCTGTTCGGGTTGTTGCAGCGCAGTCATGATCGACTGGCACAGATGCTCGACGCCTCCCGTGCCGGTCAGCCGGTGCAACCGGCCGAGAGCCTGATCGAGGCCATCAAGGGCTTCAGTCACCCGATCGCGGGCGAGCATTCGGCGAAGGTGGTCGAGGCGGTGCCGGTGAACAAGCCCGAGCCGCCCGTGCCGCAAGCGGAGACCGGCGCCGACATGGTCAAGGTGTCCGCCGAACTGCTCGACGACCTGGTGAATCTGGCCGGGGAGACTTCGATCTTTCGCGGGCGTATCGAACAGCAAGTCAACGATGCCCGAGTGACCTTGGGCGAGATTGAAACCACCCTCGAGCGCATGCGCGATCAACTGCGGCGCCTGGACACCGAAACCCAGGGACGGATTCTCAGTCGGCAGCAGGTCGAGGCCGAGCGGTTGGGCTACGAAGAGTTCGATCCGCTGGAAATGGACCGCCACTCGCAGTTGCAGCAGCTGTCGCGGGCGTTGTTCGAGTCCGCCTCCGACTTGCTCGACCTCAAGGAAACCCTCGAGCGGCGCAACCAAGACGCCGAGAACCTGCTGCAGCAGCAGGGGCGGATCAACACCGAGCTACAGGAAGGCCTGATGCGCACGCGCATGGTGCCGTTCGAGCGCATGCTGCCACGCCTCAAGCGCATCGTGCGGCAGGTCTCCAGCGAGTTGGGCAAGGACGTCGAGTTCGTCGTCGGCAATGCCGAGGGCGAGATGGACCGCAATGTCCTGGAGCGCATGGCCGCACCGCTGGAGCACATGCTGCGCAACGCCGTCGACCATGGCCTGGAGTCCGCCGAGGTGCGCCGCGCCGCCGGCAAGCCCGAGAAAGGCCTGATTACCCTGGACCTGTCCCGTGAGGGCGGGGACATTATTTTCGATATCCGTGACGACGGTGCCGGCGTGCCGCTGGACGCTGTCCGACGCAAGGCGATCAAGCGAGGCCTGCTCGCCCCCGACAGCGACATCAGCGACCGTGATGTGTTGCAGTTCATTCTGCAGCCCGGGTTTTCCACGGCCGAGAAAATCACCCAGATCTCCGGGCGTGGTGTCGGCATGGACGTGGTCCACGAGGAGGTGCGGCAACTGGGTGGTTCGATGAGCATCGACTCGACCGCTGGCAAAGGTGTGCATTTCCGCATTCGCCTGCCGTTCACCGTCTCGGTCAACCGGGCCTTGATGGTGCAGTGTGCTGAGGATCAGTACGCCATCCCGTTGAACACCATCGAAGGCATCGTGCGCGTGCTGCCCAACGAGCTGGATGCTCACTACCAGCTTGATCCGCCTCAGTACGAGTACGCGGGGCAGCGTTACGAGCTGTGTTATCTGGGCGAGTTGCTGAAAACCAGTGTCCGCCCGAAACTCCTGGGCCAGAGCCTGCCGTTGCCGGTGCTGCTGGTGCAGTGCAACGAGCGGCATATCGCGGTACAGGTCGACGCGACGGCGGGGACCCGGGAGATTGTGGTCAAGAGTCTCGGCCCGCAGTTTGCCGCGGTGCAGGGCTTGTCCGGCGCGACCATTCTTGGCGACGGCCGGGTGGTGCTGATTCTCGACCTGTTGGCACCGTTGCGGGCGATGCAGGCGCACGTACCGGCACAGCAACGGCGGCCGTCATCCAGCGCTGAGACAGAGCCCCAGCGTTCGATGCTGGTGCTGGTGGTCGATGACTCGGTCACCGTGCGCAAGGTCACCAGCCGGCTGCTGGAACGCCACGGCATGAACGTACTGACCGCCAAGGACGGGGTGGACGCCATGCTGGTGCTGGAAGAGCACATGCCCGACCTGATGCTGCTGGACATCGAAATGCCGCGCATGGACGGCTTCGAAGTGGCCATGCAAGTGCGCAACGACCCGCGCTTGCAGCACCTGCCGATCATCATGATCACTTCTCGCACCGGTCAGAAGCACCGCGACCGGGCGATGGCCATCGGCGTCAATGATTACCTCGGCAAGCCGTATCAGGAATCGATGTTGCTCGAAAGCATCGCCTTATGGAGCAAAACCCATGCTTGAACACCGCTCCAGCCATCTCATCGGGCTGTTGTTGTCCCTGGCCGATCGTACGTTGATCCTGCCCAACGTCGCGGTGGCCGAACTGATCGACTACCAACCCGGGACCTTCGACCTCGACTCGCCGCCCTGGTACCTGGGGCAGGTGAACTGGCGTGACCGCAAGATCCCGCTGCTGAGCTTCGAATCGGCCTGCGGCCAGAAAACCGTCATCGGCGAGCGCGCGCGCATCGTCGTCCTCAACACCCTGAGCGGCCGGCCGAACCTCAAGTTCATTGCCTTGCTGGTTCAAGGCATCCCGCGCTCCTGCAAGCTCGACAGCCAGTTGAGCTACGTCGACGTGCCGCTCTGCGCCCTGGAAAAGGCGGCGGTACAAGTCGCTGACCAGGTGGCAAAAATCCCCGATTTGCTGGCGCTGGAGGAGTTGCTTGTGACTGCCGGGTTGACTTGACCGGGCCCATCGCGAGCGGGCTTGATTCAGCCGTCGATAACATACAGTTGAACGGATACAGGGTTCACACAATTTTCGAGTATGTTAATTCGTTCGATTTCCCAACACCTTAAGGCTGCTGTACCTATCAGTTCTGATAGTAGACAAGTCCAACGCGATCAACGATTCTGGAGGTCGTGCATCCAAGGGTTCAAGGGAGCTCCTACAATGCTTCTTCAACAGGATTCTATTTGCTGTCGTTATGAATATGATCCGTTGGATCGTCTTGTTGGCTTGAAACCTTTGGAGAAAGAGGGGTGCCAGCGTTTCTATTGCAATGGCCGGCTGGTTACAGAGATCCAGGGACTTTCTCAATGCTCGATAGTGCAGCAGGGTGATCAACTGTTAGCGCAACAGTTGCGTCAGGGTGAAAGTGTGCAAACTGATTTGTTGGTCACGGACAGGCTGCGCTCGGTAATGCGCATAATGGGCAAGCGCCTGCAACATCCAATTACCTACACGCCTTATGGTCATTTGCACCCGGAAAGCGGATTGACCAGTATGCTGGGTTTCAATGGTGAACGGCGCGACCTCTTCACAGGATGTTATCTGTTGGGTAATGGATATCGAGCATTTAATCCAGTGTTGATGCGTTTTAATAGTCCCGACAGTTTGAGTCCGTTTGATAAAGGTGGGTTAAATCCATACGCCTATTGTTTGGGGGATCCAGTAAATAGGAGTGATCCAACGGGGAATGTTGCATGGTTTAATTTAACTACACGTCAAGTAAATCACTTGTCTGCAGCTGCGCGAGCAAAAGGTAATTCTTTTCAGGGCATTTTCCCAGGAGTGAAATACTCCGATCAAGGAGTAAGTGGGGATTTGAGTCGTGGGCAGCAAGTAAAGCTTTCGAAATTGAGGCGGGATTACGTAGCGAAGTCGATTGATCATAAGGGTTCTGGGGGTGGACCTAAGAAACTTAAAATTCTTTCCGGCGAGGTTATTCGCGAGTATGCAGACGAGCTGGAGATGGCTCCGGGGCTGCGTAGGTTTATGGAGGGGTTTGTTCCATCCAATAGATATAGTTTGGAGGAATTTTCAAAATTACGAAAAGAATATGGGGTTATTCCTGATTTGCCTGATGGGTTTGGCTCATTTAACAAGCAACACGAGCTAAGAGTAGAAGTGCACAAGCAAATTCAACATCTTGCCTACTATGCGACACAAGTCAAAATTAGCTTTTCTCCGTCTAAAATGACTGACCTACAGCATGGGCTTCCTTATTGGGAACGCAGGGGGATTGCCGATCAAATGGATGATATCAGGCTGTTTCGGTGATTAGCGTTTTACTACTCTGAGCGTAATGATCTGTCTCCGTGCTTGATTGATACCACACACCCAACGCTCCTAAGGTAGCTCCACGACAGCAAACCCTTGATCGGTGAACGTGCCCGCATCGTCATCCTCAACACCCTGAGCGGACGGGCCAACCTCAGGTTCCTTGCCCTGCTGTTCCAGGGCATCCCGTGCAAGCTCGACAGCCAGTTGAGCTACGTCGACGTGCCGCTGTGTGCATTGGAACAGGCAGCGGTACAAGTCGTCGATCAAGTAGCAAAAAATCCCCGACTTGCTGGCGCTGGATGCGTTGGTGGGGACGGGATTGCTCGTGGAGCATGGAATTTCTCGCGCTTAATCCGACGCTCTATACCCCTGAGGACTGGGCCGGCAAGTTGGTTGCGGGCAACAGCTCCGTGCTGCAGGTCGCGCAACAGGAAAAGATCAACTTGTTGGGTGAAAACCCTTTGGCGCTACAGCCGATTGGGGCAATGCTGTTCAGGTAAGTGAACGCGGAGCTTTGTAGGAGTGAGCTTGCTCGCGATGAACTCAAAAACAATGCGCTATTCAGGCAGTACGCGTCATCGTTAACGTCCATCGCGAGCAAGCTCGCTCCTACAAAAAAGCTCCGCGTTCACCTAACTGAACTGCGATGTCGGCCTTGGCCTTGCACGCTGTTTTTGTGATTTCGAGGTGAGAGGCCCATGTACCACGGAGAAAGATTCAACGCCTGGAGCCATTTGTTCGGGGCGGTTGCGGCGTTTGTCGGGGTGGTCTGGTTGTTGGTGGTGGCCAGTCTCGATGGCAGTCCCTGGAAGATCGTCAGCGTGGCGATCTACGGGGTGACCTTGCTGGTGCTGTACAGCGTGTCGACGGTCTATCACAGCGTGCGCGGACGGGCGAAGGTGATCATGCAGAAGGTCGATCATCTGTCGATCTACCTGCTGATTGCCGGCAGCTACACGCCTTTTTGCCTGGTGACCCTGCGCGGACCCTGGGGCTGGTCGCTGTTCGGGATTGTCTGGGCGCTGGCGGTGATCGGCATGCTGCAAGAGATCAAGCCGCGCTCCGAGGCGCGGATCCTGTCGCTGGTGATCTACGCGGTGATGGGTTGGATCGTGCTGGTGGCGGTCAAGCCGCTGATTGCCGCACTGGGCACCACGGGGTTCGCCTGGCTGGCGGCCGGCGGAGTGTTTTACACCGTCGGCATCATTTTTTTCGCCCTCGACAGCCGGTTGCGCCATGCCCACGGGATCTGGCACCTGTTTGTGATCACCGGCAGTCTGCTGCATTTCGTGGCGATTGCGCTTTATGTGATCTGATTGCTGGGGGCAGGGACCGCGTTTTCGCGGCGTAACTACGCCCGCCCGACCAACCTGTCCAGTTGCTCCTGCGCGCGGTTGCTGAAGATCGTCAGTAGCTCGTTCAGGGTGTGCGGTGGCGGTTCTGTCGCGCGGGTCACCGCGTACAGGGTGATCGGCAGCGCCGGCGCCAGTGGGCGGATGGCTGTAGTCCCGGGCGAGGCGCCCAGGGCGGTGAAGGGATCGATCACGGTCAGGCCGGCCCCGGATTCAACCATCGCCCTGGCCAATGAATACGTCTGCACCGCGATGCTGATCCGGGGTGGCGGCTCGACGGCCTTGAGGTAACTGTCGAGCCGGGCCGACAGTGGATCGGCACTGGATAGCCCGATCAGCGGCGCATCGGCCAGGGCCTGCAGCGGCAGCGGCTGGCCTTCTTCTTCCAGGGGCCAGTAACCGGCCGGCGCCAGCGCCACCAACACCCCGCTGGCCAGCGCCTGGGCCTTGAGTCCCGGGTGATCGGGCAGTTGCAGGGTCAGGGCGACATCGATTTCACGCATCAGCAGGTTTTGCACCAACTCGCGACTGTGGGCGCTGGACAGCTCGCAGGCGATCTCCGGATATCGTTGCGTCCACTCATGGATGGCCGGGGGCAACAACGACAGGGCCAGGGCCGGGGTCGCGCCGATCCGCAGACTGTGGCCCGGCTCGCGGCGCAGGCTCTGGGCCAGGCGTCGAACCCCTTGCAGGCTTTCGGTGACCTTGTCGACCTCACGCTCCAGTTCCAGCGCCTCCGGGGTGGCCTGGAGTTTGCCGCGTACCCGCAGAAACAGCGGGAAACCCAGGTGCTGCTCGGCGTGTTGCAGCACCTTGGTCACGGCGGGTTGGGAGACGTGCAGCAATTGCGCGGCAGCGCTGACCGAGCCGGTCTGGCGGATGGCCTGGAAAATTTCGATGTGGCGAAGGCGCATGGCGAGTCCATAACCTTTGTTTATGGGATGACCATCTTTATTCATTGTTCGGCGCCTGTCACCTGGCTCTAACCTCGGGCTCGTCTCAACCACGATTAAGGACTGACATGGCTCAGCGTGTATGCATCATCGGCGGCGGCGTAATCGGCCTGGCAACGGCCTACGCACTGGTGCGCGATGGCGTTGAGGTGACCCTGGTCGAGGCGCGGGATTCGTTGGGCAGCGAAACCAGCTTTGCCAATGGCGGCCAGTTGTCCTACCGCTACGTGGCGCCCCTGGCCGATGCCGGCGTGCCGTTGCAGGCCATTGGCTGGATGCTGCGCGGTGACTCACCGTTGAAGCTGCGTCCACGCTTCGACCCGGCGCAGTGGCGCTGGATGGCGTCCTTCCTGGGGGCCTGCCGTTCCTCGGTCAACCGCGCCAACGCAGCCCATCTGTTGCGCCTGGCGTTGTTCAGCCAGTCCACCCTGCAAACCTGGCGCGACGCCGATGCCCTGGACGGTTTCCACTGGCGGCGTAACGGCAAGCTGGTGACCTTCCGCCAGGCTGCCAGTTTTGAGCATGCCCGCCACAAGCTGGCCGACCCCCAGCAACAACAGGTGCTGTCGCCCGCCGAGTGCGCCCGCCTGGACCCGGCACTGGCCGATGCACCCTTTGTTGGTGCGATCTACACCCCGGATGAGGAAGTCGGTGACTGCCATGGCTTTTGCCAGCAACTGGCGGCGCGTTTACGGGCCTCAGGCCGTTGCGAGTTCCGTCTGGGCCAGGCCGTGACCGGCATTCGCCAGGCCAATGGCGTGGTGAGCGCAATCGAACTGGGGGATGAAGTGCTGCCAGTGGAACATCTGGTAATCGCCGCTGGCCATCGCAGTCCACTGCTGGCGCTGCCTGGGGTGCACCTGCCACTGTATCCGCTCAAGGGTTATAGCCTGACCGTGCCGATCGGCGCCCAACACCGGGCTCCGGACCTGAGCATCACCGACTATGACCGCAAGATCGTCTACGCCCGCATTGGCGAGCAACTGCGGGTGGCGGCCATGGTCGACATCGTCGGTTTTGACCCGGCGCTGGACCCCAAGCGCCTGGCCCTGATCAAACGCCAGGCGCGTGACACCTTTGCCAATGCCGGCGACTACGAGCAGGCCATCGAGTGGGCCGGCATGCGCCCGGCGACCCCTAACGGCGTGCCGCTGCTGGGCGCAACGGCGTATTGCAACCTGTGGCTTAACCTCGGTCATGGCGCCCTGGGTTTCACCCTGGCCTGCGGCAGCGCGCAGTTGCTCAGTGAGCTGATCGGCCAGCGCCGCCCCTCCATTGACCTGCAGGGCTTTACGCCCCGTGCGGCCTGAAACCATTACCCAAGAGAAGGACTATCCGATGACCATCAGCCGTATCCAGACCAATCCACGCTTGTCCGCTGCCGTGACCTTTGGTGACCTGGTGTTTCTCTCCGGCCAGGTGCCGGGTGATGCCAGCGATGCCGCTGGCCAGACTCGCCAGGTGCTGGAAAAAATCGACGCGCTGCTGGCCGAGGCGGGCAGCGACAAGGATCATCTGCTCAGCGCGACCATTTACCTGAAGGATATCGGTGAGGATTTCGCGGCGATGAATGACGTCTGGTCTGCCTGGTTGTCGCCTGGCCAGGCACCGAGCCGCACGACCTTGCAGGCCGAGCTGGCCCGCCCGCAGGTGCGAGTCGAAATCAGCGTTATCGCGGCCCGCCGCTAAGTAATCCATCACCCACAACGGAGAATAACAATGCAAAAAATCACGTTGCTCGGCTGCACCTTAGGCGTGTTGCTCGGCACTCAAGTGCAGGCTGAAGAAGCCCCGCTGGGCCCCACCCTGAGCAAGATTGCCAGCGCCAACAGCATTACCCTGGGTTATCGCGATGCGTCGGTACCGTTCTCCTACGTGGGTGATCACTCGGGTCAACCGATGGGTTACTCGGTGGACCTGGCGAGCAAGATAGTCGAGCGTGTGCAGCAGAAGCTCGCGGTGCCCAAGCTCCAGGTGAAATACAACCTGGTGACCTCGCAAACCCGCATTCCGCTGGTGCAGAACGGCACGGTCGACCTGGAATGTGGCTCGACCGGCGTGACCGCTGAGCGGCAAAAGCAGGTGGCGTTTTCCTACGGCTTTATCTATGTCAAAGGCCAGTTGCTGACCGCCAACGACAGTGGGGTCAAGAGCTTCGCCGACCTGCGCGGCAAGAACGTGGTGACCACCGCCGGCACCACCAACGAGCGCTATCTGAAGAGCTACAACGTCGACCACAAGATCGACATGTTCGTGATCAGCGCCAAGGATCACGGCGAAGCCTTCCAGATGCTGCAATCGGGTCGGGCGGCGGCGTTTTACATGGACGACGCGTTGCTCTATGGCGAGCGCGCCAAGGCTCGCGATCCGCACAAGTGGGTGGTGGTCGGGGAAGAGCAGTCGCGGGAAATCTACAGCTGCATGGTGCGCAAGGACGATCCGCAGTTCCTCGCACTGGTGAATTCGACACTGGGCGAGCTGTACAGCTCAGGGGAAATCAACGGGATCTACCAGCGCTGGTTCGAACAGCCGATCCCGCCAAAAGGCTTGAACCTTGAGTTCCCGATGACCAGCGAACTCAAGGCGATCATTGCCAAGCCGACGAGTGATCCGGTGCAGTGATTTTCAGATCAAGAGATCGCAGCCTGCGGGCTTAGAAGTCGCCCCATAGCTGTTGTGCTACCGCCAGCGCCACTACCGGCGCAGTTTCGGTGCGCAACACGCGAGGGCCGAGGCGTGCGGCGTGAAAACCGCCAGCCTTGGCCTGCTCCACTTCGGCGTCCGACAAGCCACCTTCGGGGCCGATCAGAAATGCCAGGGTCGCGGGTTTGGCGTGGCTGGCCCATGGCTCTGCCACCGGGTGCAGCACCAGTTTCAGCTCGGCCGGGACCTGCTTGATCCAGTCTGCCAGCAGCATCGGCGGATGGATCACTGGCACCCGCGAGCGCCCACATTGCTCGCAGGCGCTGATCGCGACCTGGCGCCAGTGCTGTAGGCGTTTGTCGGCGCGTTCGTCCTTGAGCCGCACTTCGCAGCGGTCACTGAAGATCGGCGTGATTTCACTCACCCCCAGCTCCGTGGCTTTCTGAATCGCCCAATCCATTCGCTCACCCCGGGACAAGCCTTGGCCCAGGTGAATCTGCAGCGGCGACTCGATTTGCCCGGCGAAACTTTCCGTCAACGCTACCCGTACACGCTTCTTGCCGACTTCTGCCAGGATGCCGCGAAATTCCTGGCCAGAACCGTCGAACACTTGCAGGGCATCGCCTTCGGCCATGCGCAGCACGCGGCTGATGTAATGCGCCTGGGCCTCGGGCAATTCATGCTCGCCGAGGCTCAAGGGGGCGTCGATAAAGAAGCGGGACAGTCTCATTTCTGTTCTCTGTAAAAAGTCGGATGTAGCTTGACACTGATTTGCGGGAACGGGTTTTTGTGGCGAGGGAGCTTGCTCCCGCTCGGCTGCGAAGCAGCCATAACCCGGCGGATGCGTTTTAACCGGTGAAACACGGTTGCAGGTTTTGGGGCCGCTTCGCGCCCCAGCGGGAGCAAGCTCCCTCGCCACAGTGGGTCATCGACAGGGCTTAACCCGGATCACGGAACCCCGGATGGAAGTCCTTCGGCACGGCCACGCTGATGCTGTCGCGGGTGGCGATGTCGATGCCTTCGCTGGCGACCTCGGCGAGGAAGTCGATCTGCTCGGGGGTGATCACGTAGGGCGGCAGGAAATACACCACGCTACCCAGCGGGCGCAACAGCGCACCGCGCTCCAGCGCATGCTGGAACACTTTCAGGCCACGGCGTTCCTGCCATGGGTAGGCGGTCTTGCTGGCCTTGTCCTGGACCATTTCGATGGCCAGTACCATGCCAGTCTGGCGCACCTCCGAGACGTTAGGGTGGTCCACCAGGTGCGCGGTGGACGAAGCCATGCGCTGGGCAAGGGCCTTGTTGTTCTCGATGACGTTGTCGTGTTCGAAGATATCCAGGGTCGCCAGCGCGGCCGCACAGGCCAGCGGGTTGCCGGTGTAGCTGTGGGAGTGCAGGAAGGCGCGCAGGGTCGGGTAGTCATCGTAGAAGGCGCTGTAGACGTCGTCGGTGGTGACGCAGGCCGCCAGCGGCAGATAGCCACCGGTCAGGGCCTTGGACAGGCACAGGAAGTCCGGACGGATACCGGCCTGTTCACAGGCGAACATCGTGCCGGTACGGCCGAAACCGACGGCGATTTCGTCGTGGATCAGGTGTACGCCGTAACGGTCGCAGGCTTCGCGCAGTAGTTTCAGGTACACCGGGTGATACATGCGCATGCCGCCCGCGCCCTGGATCAACGGTTCGATAATCACCGCCGCGACCGTGTCGTGGTTTTCCGCCAGGGTCTGCTCCATCGCGGCAAACAGGTTGCGCGAGTGTTCTTCCCAGCTCATGCCCTCGGGGCGCAGGTAGCAGTCGGGGCTCGGCACCTTGATGGTGTCCAGCAGCAGGGCCTTGTAGGTTTCGGTGAACAGCGGCACATCGCCTACCGACATCGCGGCCATGGTCTCGCCGTGGTAGCTGTTGGTCAGGGTGACGAAGCGCTTTTTGTTCGGCTGCCCGCGGTTGAGCCAGTAGTGGAAGCTCATTTTCAACGCGACTTCGATGCACGACGAGCCGTTATCGGCGTAGAAGCACCGGGTCAGGCCTTCCGGAGTCATTTTCACCAGGCGCTCGGACAGTTCGATCACCGGCTGATGGCTGAAGCCGGCAAGGATCACATGTTCCAGTTGATCCACCTGGTCCTTGATCCGCTGGTTGATCCGCGGGTTGGCATGGCCGAAAACGTTGACCCACCAGGAGCTGACTGCATCGAGATAACGTTTGCCTTCGAAGTCTTCGAGCCACACGCCTTCGCCGCGCTTGATCGGGATCAGCGGCAGTTGTTCGTGGTCTTTCATCTGGGTGCAGGGATGCCACAGGACCGCGAGATCGCGCTGCATCCACTGATTATTCAGGCCCATTTTCATTCTCCTCGAGACGGCTCGCTTGTTTCGCGGGCAAACAGTCGCGCAAGCCTATGCAATGAAAGGGATGCGGACAACCTATTGTGGCTTTTTCACGTGTTTGCATTGACGAGCCGGCGGCGTCCGGGGGCACGCCTGGTGTGTCGGGGAGAGAAGCTTGCCACGGCGTTAATCTTTCCTTAACCATCCTGTTGCAGGCTCTTGATCGTTTTTCTCGATATTTCAAAGCGAAATTTTCGGCTTTAAATCGATAGATAACTCGATAGTCTTGGTCGCAGTTTTTTACAGGATTTGGGCAATGCAGCTACGTAACTCTTCTTCCCGATATGGTTGGGTCAGTATTTTCCTGCACTGGAGCGTAGTGCTGGTCGTTGTCGGTCTATTTGCGCTGGGCTTGTGGATGGTCGGGCTGGATTACTACAGCACCTGGCGCAAAGACGCGCCCGACTTGCACAAAAGCATCGGTCTGGTGCTCTTCGCGGTCATGGTATTGCGGGGGCTCTGGCGCTTTCTCAGCCCGCCACCGCCGACTCTGGCCAGCTACGACCGCATGACTCGCCTCGGCGCCAAGCTGGGTCACGGGTTTCTATACCTGGGCCTGTTCGGCGTGATGATTACCGGCTACCTGATTTCCACCGCAGACGGTGTCGGGATTCCGGTGTTTGGCCTGTTCGAAGTCCCTGCCTTGATTTCCGGTCTACCGGACCAGGCAGACATAGCGGGTGTGATTCATTTTTATCTGGCCTGGGCGCTGGTTGTTTTTTCCGGCCTCCATGCACTGGCTGCATTGAAGCACCACTTTATCGATCGTGATGTGACGCTGACCCGAATGCTGGGTCGCAAAGCCTGATGTTCAACCTCGACTCCAAGGAATAGAAAGCATGTTGAAAAAGACTCTCGCCGCTCTGGCAATTGGTACTGCAGTATTGTCGGCAGGTCAGGTGATGGCCGCGGACTATGTGATCGACAAGGAAGGCCAGCACGCCTTCGTTGATTTCAAGATCAGCCACCTGGGTTACAGCTACATCACCGGTACCTTCAAGGACCTGGATGGCAAGTTCAGCTTCGACGCGGCCAAGCCGGAAGACAGCAAGATCGAAGTCAACGTACGCACTGGCAGTGTGTTCACCAACCATGCCGAGCGTGACAAGCACATCACCAGCAAAGACTTCCTGGATGCGGGCCAGTTTGCTGATGCCAAGTTCGTCTCCACCAGCGTCAAGTCCACCGGCAAGAACGCGGATGGCAAGGAAACCGCTGACGTGACAGGCGACCTGACCCTGCTGGGCGTGACCAAGCCGGTGGTGGTCAAGGCCACCTTTCTGGGCGAAGGCAAGGATCCATGGGGCGGCTACCGCGCGGGCTTCGAAGGTACCACCCACATCAAGCGTAGCGATTTCGGCAAGCAGAAGAATCTGGGCCCAGCTTCCGACGCGGTCGAGTTGTACATCACGTTTGAAGGCGTGAAAGCGAAGTAATTTTCGCGGCTACAAAAAAAACGCCCCGGATCGCAAGATCCGGGGCGTTTTTCATGGTGCTTGAAAAATCAGCGGTTGCGGGTCAGCAACGCAGGTTTTTCGCCGCGTGGACGGCTTGGCAGTTGATCGAGCTGCTCAGGTGTCGGGAAGCGATCGCTCTTGGACTCCTTGTGAATGATCTTCGGCGCCGGGCCGCCGCGCGGGTTTTGTACCGCCGGTTCCTGGCGCGGCTGGTCGTCACGGGCCGGACGACGAGTGCGCGAGTCTTCGCGGCGGGCCTGGCCGTCACGAGGGGCGCCGCTACGCGGGCCGCTGCGTTTGGCCGGCGGAGTACCGGTGGTGCCGCCGCTGCTGTTGCGTGGACCGTTCTGACGGCCTTGCGGTTGACCCGTACGCGGAGCACCTGCGGCTGCGCCTGCACCTTGTGCCGGAGCGCCCGGACGACGTCCACGGCCCTGGTTTTTCGGTTGCTGAGGCACGTAGTCGACACGGTTACCGAAGTTGTCGATATCGTCGTCAAGGAACTCGTCCGGTGCGCGATCAGCGGCGGCGCGTGGAGCGGGGCGCTGCTGTTCACGGGCTGGAGTGCCTTCGCGCGGCTTCTGCGCAGGGCGCTCGCCACGGGTGGCGGCCGGTTTTTCCTTGCCGCCCTTGTCCTTGCCCTTGTCCTTGCGACCGCCACCACCGCCGTTCGGACCGTCGCCGCGAGGGCCACGTGGGTTGCGCGGGTTACGCACATCCGGACGCTCGCGTACTTCAGGTTTTTCCGCTTCTACGGTACTGGCGTCAAAACCCATCAGGTCGCCATCGGCGATTTTCTGCTTGGTCATGCGCTCGATGCTTTTCAGCAGTTTTTCTTCGTCCGGTGCTACCAGCGAGATGGCCTCGCCCGAACGACCGGCACGGCCGGTACGGCCGATACGGTGCACGTAGTCTTCGTCGACGTTCGGCAGTTCGAAGTTGACCACGTGTGGCAACTGGTCGATGTCCAGGCCGCGTGCGGCGATGTCGGTGGCCACCAGGATGCGCACTTCGCCGGCCTTGAAGTCAGCCAGGGCTTTGGTACGGGCATTCTGGCTCTTGTTGCCGTGGATCGCCACGGCGCTCAGGCCGTGCTTGTCCAGGTACTCGGCCAGGCGGTTGGCGCCGTGCTTGGTGCGGGTGAAGACCAGTACCTGTTCCCAGGCGCCCGCGGTAATCAGGTGCGCCAGCAGCGAACGCTTGTGGCTGGCAGGCAAGCGGAAGACCCGTTGCTCGATGCGCTCGACCGTGGTGTTCGGCGGCGTGACTTCGATGCGCTCAGGGTTGTGCAGCAACCTGCCGGCAAGGTCGGTGATGTCCTTGGAGAACGTTGCCGAGAACAGCAGGTTCTGGCGTTTGGCCGGCAGGCGGGCGAGGACCTTCTTCACGTCATGGACAAAGCCCATGTCGAGCATGCGGTCGGCTTCGTCCAGTACCAGGATTTCCACGTGGGACAGGTCGACGCTGCCTTGGCCGGCCAGGTCGAGCAAGCGACCCGGGCAGGCAACCAGCACGTCAACGCCACGGGCCATGGCCTGAACCTGCGGGTTCATGCCAACGCCGCCAAAGATGCAGGCGCTGACGAACTTGAGGTCGCGGGCATAGAGCTTGAAGCTGTCATGCACCTGGGCGGCCAGTTCGCGAGTCGGGGTCAGGACCAGTACGCGCGGTTGGCGCGGGCCGTGACGCTGGGATTTGTCCGGGTGACCGTTGGGAAACAGGCGTTCCAGAATCGGCAGGGCGAAACCGCCGGTCTTGCCTGTGCCTGTCTGTGCCGCGACCATCAGGTCGCGACCTTGCAACACGGCGGGAATGGCCCGCTGTTGCACCGGAGTAGGCTGGGTGTAGCCGGCGGCTTCGATGGCGCTGACTAAAGCCTCGGAGAGACCGAGGGAAGCAAAGGACATGAGTAATCCTGTTTTTAGTTAGGGCTTGGCCCAATGGGATAGTCTTGCCTGGCGCGAGTGGCGTTTGAGAGAAGCGCAATCGCGTCCGGTCCTGCTGGGGTCTGAAGGCTCAACTTCGAGTGCTCGCGCGGGCTGGAAAGCTGCGCTGTAGCGATGTCGAGAGGCCTTAAACAGTCCCGAGCGTCCGGGCGTAAGCCTGGCGGGAAGGCCGGAGTATAACAGAGCAATCAGTGTGCGCTGCTTTCCTGCTGCTCAACGGTTTTTTCATTGCCCGCTTGCGGCGTCGCCAACTGGGTTGCGGGGGCGGGTGTTGCGCCATAGCGCGCGCTGAGCTGGGCGTAGGCCGGTTCGCGCTTGAAGCGCTTGAGTTCGGCGCCGAAGCGCTGCACCAGCAGATCCATGCCCGCATTGCGGCGTACGGCCAGATACTGGCTTTCGTGACTGATAATAGTCGGGCTTTCGCTGATCTGATCGCGCAGGTTCAGGCTGTCGAGCAGGGTCTGGCCCACCCGGCGGTCGGTGATCAGCAGGTCGATGCGCCCGCGCGCCAGCTTGCCGAAATTGGCTTCATGGGTCGGCGCCGGTTCGCGGGTGAACAGCGTCGACTCGCGAAAGTCCTGGCTGTACAGATAGCCGGGTGAGGTGCCGATGGTCAGGCCACGCAGGTCTTCCAGGGTGCGGAAGGGGTGAGGGCGGGCATTGGCGTAGAACATCACGAATTCGACTTGCGACAGCGGCTCGCTGGGGTAGAGCAACGTGGCGTCACGCTCATTGCTGTGAAAGATGTCCAGCGCACCGTCGGCCAGCCCTTGGTCGAGCATTTGCAGGCAGCGTTTCCAGGGCAGGAACTGCCATTGCACTTCGATGCCCAGGCGCTGGAAGACAATCGCCGTGGTTTCATAATCCAGCCCACGGGCCTGGCCGTTTTCTTCGTAGACGTAGGGTGCCCAGGGCTCGGTGACGATGCGCAATTTTTCCGCCCGGGCGGTAAGGCTCAGGCAAACAAAAAGTACAGCTGTCAGCAGTTGGGCAATGACGGGCATCGTTTGAGATTACGACGAGAGGTAGTGAAATAGCTAGCCTGAGGCAGAGTCGCCTTTTGCCTGCATCAGATGTAGGTAAATGGCGTTTCTTCGTTGGCCGAGCACCAGTCGATTGATCGGGTGGTTGAACCAGCGTTCCAGTTGGTGGCTCTGAAGCGGTCGTTTCAAGCGCTTTTCGAGGTTGTCACGGGCCTTTTCCCACCAGACGGGCGTGCATGCCTGATCAAACGGATTGGTGTGACGGTAGCAGCCGTAGAGGATTTCGCGCATGAATTGGCGCTGTTGCCGGGGCAAGGCCAGGGTAATGATTTTGTAGGCCAGGCGCTGCAATGTGGGCGGGCGAGGCAGGGTGGCCGTCACCAGGCCGGTTTCATCCAGGGCGAAAGCGCTGGTCGGGTCAGCCTCGTGCTTGTCCAGCCAGGCCTTGATCTTGGCGCGAAACAGTTCCTTGCGGCTCCAGTAATGATGGATCAGGTCGGGGCATTCGCGCACGTTCCGGGTGCGGTAGGCGGCCACCGAGAGGCAGAACTCTTCAAGGGTATAGGCGCCCTGGGCCAGGGGATACAACTCGTCCATCAAGGCGATCGAGTGATCGAGGACATCGGCATCCGCACGCTCAAGCCCGATCACCCCGGAGTTCAGCAAGGGCATCTGGTCGTCTGCCAGTTGTCGTTGTTGCAGCAGCGTGGCCAGGGTCTGGTAAAGCCGGGTTTGCCGGTTGGCGCCATACGGCATGCCCAGCGTGTTGCACAGCAACGTGCCGGGTTCGATGCGCCGGAACAGCTCCAGTGGCGAACAATGGAAAAACGTGTCGGTGTCGATCAGCAGTGCCCGTTCTGATTCGCGCAGCACCTGTCGCATGACCACATGCTTGGCGCGGAAGTGATAGCCGTGGGGGGCAATCCAGCGTTGACGGGTGCTTTCGTCCAGCTCGCGGATACGCACCGGCAAGTCACGATAGGGCGCGGGGTTATCCGTGAACACCTGGATGTCGAGTGCTTCGTCCGGCGTTTTTCGCATTCCCGCCAAGGCGCTGGCGATGCTGAAGACCGCTTCCTGGTGGTAGGTGCTTGCCCCGTAAACCAGATAGATCAGTTGGGGGGTGGGGGCTGGATGAGGTATCGACATCTACTACGTTTTACCCTGGTGATATGACAAATAAAAAAAGGCCCTGGTTTTCGCCAGAGCCTTGTTCCTGAAGACGATGCCGGTGTCAGCGCGGCAGCTTCAGGTTGTTCCAGACAGCTAGGCTAGGCTCAGCCTGGTTCAGGGTATAGAAATGCAGCCCTGGTGCGCCGCCCTGCAACAAACGTTCACACATTTGCGTGATCACCTGTTCACCGAAACCCTGAATGCTCTGGGTGTCGTCGCCGTAGGCTTCCAGTTGCTTGCGGATCCAGCGCGGGATTTCCGCACCGCAGGCGTCGGAGAAGCGTGCCAGCTTGCTGTAGTTGGTGATCGGCATGATGCCCGGCACGATCGGGATGTCCACGCCCATGGCCCGTACACGCTCGACGAAGTAGAAGTAGCTGTCGGCGTTGAAGAAGTACTGGGTGATCGCACTGTCGGCGCCAGCGTTGGCCTTGCGCACGAAGTTGGTGAGATCGTCTTCGAAGTTGCGCGCTTGCGGATGCATTTCCGGGTAGGCGGCGACTTCGATGTGGAAATGATTGCCGGTCTCTTCACGAATGAATTCAACCAGGTCATTGGCATGGCGCATTTCGCCGCTGGCCATGCCCATGCCCGAAGGCAAGTCACCGCGCAGGGCGACGATGCGCTTGATGCCGGCAGCCTTGTACTCGCTCAGCAGGCCGCGCAGGTCGGCTTTGCTGTCACCCACGCAGGACAAGTGCGGAGCGGCAGGGATTTTGACTTCGCTTTCAAGCTGCAGCACGGTGTTGAGGGTGCGATCACGGGTCGAACCGCCAGCGCCATAGGTGCAGGAGAAAAAGTCGGGGTTGTAGCCGGCCAGCTGACGGGCAGTGGCGATGAGCTTTTCATGCCCAGCATCGGTCTTGGTCGGGAAGAACTCGAAGCTGTAGCGACGATCTTGGGACATGGGAATACCCTTGGAAACTCATAAGACGGACGCTGGCCCCCTGTAGGAGCGAGCTTGCTCGCGAAAAATATCAAGGCAACGCGTTTATCCAGACAGCACGCGTTATCGTTAACGTCCATCGCGAGCGAGCTCGCTCCTACACAGGAAGAGCCGGCCTATCAGTAGCGATAAGCGTGCGGCTTGAACGGGCCTTCGACGGTCACGCCGATGTACTCGGCCTGTTGCTTGGTCAGTTGAGTGACCACGCCACCGAAGCCGCGGACCATTTCCAGGGCCACTTCTTCGTCGAGTTTCTTCGGCAGTACTTCAACGGTCAGGCGCTCGGCTTTCTGGGCTGGCGACAGGTCGGCGTACTTCTGGCCGAACAGGAAGATCTGGGCCAGTACCTGGTTGGCGAACGAGCCGTCCATGATGCGGCTTGGGTGGCCAGTGGCGTTGCCCAGGTTAACCAGGCGGCCTTCGGCCAGCAGGATCAGGTAGTCGTCGTTCTGTGGGTCGAAATCGCCAGCACCGGTACGGTGGATCTTGTGAACCTGTGGCTTCACTTCTTCCCATGCCCAGTTCTTGCGCATGAAAGCGGTGTCGATTTCGTTGTCGAAGTGGCCGATGTTGCAGACAACAGCGCGCTTCTTCAGGGCCTTGAGCATGTTGGCATCGCAAACGTTGACGTTACCGGTGGTGGTCACGATCAGGTCGATCTTGCCCAGCAGCGCTTTGTCGATGCTCGCTTCGGTACCGGTGTTGATGCCGTCGATGAACGGCGAAACCAGTTCGAAACCGTCCATGCAGGCTTGCATGGCGCAGATCGGGTCGACTTCGGAGACCTTGACGATCATGCCTTCCTGGCGCAGGGACTGGGCCGAACCCTTGCCCACGTCACCGTAGCCGATGACCAGCGCTTGCTTGCCGGACAGCAGGTGGTCGGTGCCGCGCTTGATGGCGTCGTTCAGGCTGTGACGGCAGCCGTACTTGTTGTCGTTCTTGCTCTTGGTCACCGAGTCGTTGACGTTGATGGCCGGGATTTTCAGCTCGCCCTTGGCCAGCATGTCCAGCAGGCGGTGTACGCCAGTGGTGGTTTCTTCGGTCACGCCGTGTACGCGGTCCAGAACCTGCGGGTACTTCTTGTGCAGCAGCTCGGTCAGGTCGCCGCCGTCGTCGAGGATCATGTTGGCGTCCCATGGCGCGCCATCCTTCAGGATGGTTTGCTCCAGGCACCACTCGTACTCTTGTTCAGTCTCGCCTTTCCAGGCGAAAACCGGGATGCCGGCAGCGGCGATGGCGGCGGCAGCCTGGTCCTGGGTCGAGAAAATGTTGCAGGACGACCAGCGCACTTCGGCACCCAGGGCAACCAGGGTTTCGATCAGCACGGCGGTCTGAATGGTCATGTGGATGCAGCCAAGGATCTTCGCGCCCTTGAGCGGTTGCTCGGCGGAATACTTGTTGCGCAGACCCATCAGGGCTGGCATTTCGGATTCAGCGATGATGGTTTCGCGACGGCCCCAGGCAGCCAGGGACATGTCGGCGACTTTGTAGTCGTTAAAATCTGCAGGCGTGATAACAGCGCTCATGAAGAGCCTCCATTCGTAAGTATGCGAATGGGCGCCGTTGTGCGTTTAAAGTCTGGCTACTCAAAGCCAGGCAACGCCCCATCCGAGCCTGACAGGTCGAACCTGCTGCAGCGCCCCTCGGACAGGTGGCGGGAAAACGGTAGCAATCGAAGATGACCGTTTTGAAACGGAGGCGATTATAACGAGCCCCGCCGATCTTCCAAAGGGTTTCTGTCGCCCAAATGAAGATCTCTATCGCGACCATAGTCCAAGGCCCATGGAGCCTGACTGCCCGGTCTGCCATGATGACCGGCATCAATCGGCAAGACGGTCAGGAGCGAGCATGAATTTCCACACCCGCAAATGGGTAAAACCCGAAGACCTCAACCCCAACGGCACACTGTTCGGCGGCAGCCTGTTGCGCTGGATCGATGAAGAGGCGGCGATCTATGCCATCGTTCAGCTGGGCAACCAGCGCGTAGTGACCAAGTACATTTCCGAAATCAACTTCGTCAGCGCTTCGCGCCAGGGCGACATCATCGAACTGGGCATCACCGCCACCGAATTCGGTCGTACCTCGATCACCTTGACGTGTGAAGTGCGCAACAAGATCACCCGCAAAAGCATCCTCACCGTGGAGAAGATGGTCTTCGTCAACCTGGGTGAAGACGGCCTGCCCGCACCGCACGGCCGCACCGAGATCAAGTACGTCAAGGACCAGTTCCAGGATGACGCCGCGGTCGAATGATGGCGGTCGTTATGGCGAGGGAGCAAGCGCCCTCGCCACAGGGTTTTGCTTCGCTGCATGGACCCGGCGAAAGGCTCAGCCGGGGACCGTTGCCGTCGCAGCACGGCGACGTTGCAGGTAGATAAAGAACAGCGCCGTCAGCACGGTCAAGCCGCTGACCAGGGCACCGGTCCACGGCAAGTCGGCCAGGTTGGCACCGCTGGCCACCACCAGCCCGCCGATCCAGGCGCCTGCCGCGTTACCGAGGTTGAAGGCGCTCTGGTTCAGGGTTGAACCCAGGTTCGGCGCTTCATGGGCCTGGTCGATGATCAGCAGTTGCAGGATCGGGCACAGCGCGAAGGCAAAGATCCCCCACAGCACCAAGGTAATGGCCGCCGGGATGACCGAGTGGCTGGTCTGGCTGAAGGCGGCCAGGACTACGACCACCGCCAGGGCCATGCCCACCAGTGAAGGCAACAAGCGGCTGTCTGCCAGGCGTCCGCCGAGCATGCTGCCAGCGGTCAGGCCGACACCGAACAACAACAGCATGACGGTGACGCCATGGGGGCTGACACCGGTGATGTCCTGCAGGATCGGCGCGATGTAGGTGAACACGCTGAACAGGCTGGTGGACGCCAGCACGCTCATGCCCAGCGCCAGCAGCACGTTGGCCTTGCCCAGCACTTTGAATTCACTGGCCAGGTTGGCCTTGTCCATGGCGATTGCCTTGGGCAACCAGAGCCATTGGGCGATGGCGGCAATCACGCCGATCACCGAGACCGCCCAGAAGGTGGAGCGCCAACCTGCGTATTGCCCCAGTGCCGTGCCCAGCGGCACACCGAGCACGTTGGCCAGGGTCAGTCCGGTGAACATCATCGCGATCGCCTGGGCCCGCTTGTTGGGAGCCACCAACCCGGCGGCCACCACCGAACCGATGCCGAAGAACGCGCCATGACACAGTGCGGTGATCACCCGGGCCGCCATCAGTGTGCTGTAGTTCGGCGCCAGGGCGCAGAGGATGTTGCCGAGGATGAACATCAGCGTCATGCCCAGCAGTGTGGCCTTGCGCGGCATGTTGGCGGTGCCGACCGCGAGGATAGGTGCACCGAACACCACGCCCAGGGCATAGCCGGTGATCAGCAGCCCGGCGTCGGGAATGCTGACACCCAGGTCGCGGGCGACATCGGGCAGCAAGCCCATGATGACGAATTCAGTGGTGCCGATGCCGAAGGCGGCAACAGCCAAAGCAAGCAAGGCCAGTGGCATGCGCAAGGTCTCTGTCGTTAGTCTTGACGCTCTGATCAGGCAAACGCATGCCGGCTCCCTGATTCGGTGTCGAGTCGGGTAGCAGCGGAATTTTTTTGGAATAAGTTATGTGCGCAAGTGAGTGCAGCGTGGTCGATTGCAGTATAAACAGCTGCTGATCTATGGCGAATCAATTCTATCGAGCAAGGAGGCGACGTGCTGGCGACGGTTCTGGTTCTGGTGGCGGCGCTGTTGCACGCGGCCTGGAACACCCTGATCAAATTCAGTGGTGAGCGACTATTGGTAGTGGCCTGCATGGACAGCGTGGCGATGCTCTTCGTCGCGCTGATGTTGCCCTTCGTGAACCTGCCACCCTTGGCGATCTGGCCGTGGATCCTGGCCTCGGCGGCGTTCGAGTTGCTCTATCGCTATTTGTTGATCCAGGCCTACCGGGTGGGCGACCTGGGGTTGGTCTACCCGTTGATGCGCGGGTTGTCGCCGTTGGTGGTGCTGGCACTGACGCTGATCTTCGCCGGTGAAGTGCTGACCACTCAACAAATCTTCGGCATTCTGCTGATCCCGTTCGGCATGCTCTGTCTGCTGTGGCAGGGCGGTGGTGGCGAGCGGTTACCCTGGTCGATGCTGCCGGTGGTGGCGTTGATTGGCCTGTGCATCGGCTGCTACACCTTCATCGATGGCCAGGCCCTGCGGCGCTGGTCGCATCCACTGGATTATCTGGTGTGGGTCACGCTGCTCAGTGCCTGGCCGTTCCCGCTGCTGGCGCTGGTGCGCAAGCGTCCTGCGTTCTTGCTGTTCTGGCGCGAGCAATGGCGGTTGGGGCTGGCGGTCGGATTCTGTGTGCTGTTCAGCTACGCTCTGGTGCTGTGGGCCATGCAGTTGGGGTCGATTGCCGAGGCGGCGGCACTGCGCGAGATCAGTGTGATCCTGGTGGTGCTGTTCGGCATGCGTTACCTGAAAGAACCATTTGGCAGGCCACGGCTGCTGGCCTGTGGGCTGGTGCTGATGGGTATGCTGGTGATGAAGTTCTGAGCGAATGATCGTAAAACTTAAAAAAGGAACCCGTAATGACTGTTGCTCTGTGGTGCATTTTGATCGCGATTTTCCTGCCGTACCTGTGTATTGGCATCGCCAAGGTCGGGGGCGGGTACCGGCTTCGGGACAATCATGACCCACGGTCCTTCCTGGAAACCCTGGACGGCTTCGCCAAACGGGCTCACGCGGCCCAGCTCAACAGTTTTGAAGTCACGCCGGCATTTGCCGCCGCGGTCATCGTCGCTCATCTGGCCGGCAACGCGGAGCTGGTGACCATCAACGTGCTGTCGGTGCTGTTCATCACCAGTCGCCTGCTGTACATCATTTGCTACCTGGCGGATTGGGCGATCCTGCGTTCGCTGGTGTGGTTTGTCGGCATGGGGCTGATCATCAGTTTCTTCTTCGTATCGATCTAAAGTAACGCGCGGGTGTTGTTGCCGTCGCTGCCGCGGCCTGTGTCTTCGAACGCAGGCTGCGGCAGGATGGCGGCTACTTACTTGGCGTCAGTTACTTGCGGCAACTGTGGCAACGCCACGCCTTTTGGCCATAGCATCCAGATCTGACCTTGTTGTTTCATGTCGCCGGCCAGTTGCCCGGCTGCATCGCCCGTGCCCCAGAACAGGTCGGCTCGCACTTCGCCGGTAATTGCTCCGCCGGTATCCTGTGCGGCGACTGGACGCACCAGCGGGGTGCCGTCAGGCCGGGTGGTGGATAGCCACAAGAGGCTGCCCAGCGGGATTACCTTGCGATCCACCGCCACGCTGTAACCCGATGTCAGCGGCACATTCAGCGAGCCGCGCGGGCCTTCGTTGCTCTCCGGGTTGCGGGTGAAGAACACGTAGCTCGGGTTGCTGCCCAGCAGTTCCGGGATGCGTGTCGGGTGGGCCTTGGCCCAGGCGCTGATGGCACCCATGGTCACGTCTTCTTTTTTCAGCTCGCCCTGATCCACCAACCAACGGCCGATCGGCCGATACGGATGACCGTTCTGGTCGGCATAGGCAATGCGCAGTTGGCGGCCATCTTCGAGCTGAATGCGACCCGAGCCCTGGATCTGCAGGAACTGCAGGTCCATCGGGTCGGTCAACCAGGCCAGTGTTGGCGCCTTGACGCCTTGGGCGCCGATGGTGGCGGCATCGTCGTAGGGCTTGAGTACTCGCCCTTCCAGTCGGCCACGCAGGCGCTTGCCCTTGAGTTCCGGGTAAATGCTGTCCAGAGAGACGATGATCATGTCCTCCGGTATGCCGTAAACCGGCACATTGGCCACCGACGTTTGCGTCAGGCTGCCTGGGTACACGGGTTCGTAGTAGCCGGTGATCAAGCCATTGGCATTGCCGCCCGAGGAACGCAGGCCATAGACCTGCAGGTGCTCCTTGAGGAAGGCGCGGATCGCCTCGGCGTTTTGCGGCACGTTGGCGGCTGCCGCGCAGGTGGCCCCCCAGACCGGATCGGCTTTCAAGCGGGTGCAGGCGCTGCGCCATGAGCCGAAACCGGCCAGCAGGTCGTTATCGGACACCGCTGGCAAGGCGTCCCAGGTCGCGCTGGAGTAGGTGGCGATGGCGTGGGTTTGTGGCTTGGTATGATCGCCACCGTTGCAACCGGCAAACAGGGCGATCATCGGGAAGGTCCAGAGCAGGCTTTTGCGCCAGGCCTTGTAACGGCTGTTCATGCGGTGCTTCCTGTGACGGATTCCGGAGCGCTCAAGCGCTCGGGCAACCCTTATTGTTAATAGGGCTATTGGTCTTTGCGAATGAGGCGAGGATACTGGCCACCGATTTCCGTGACCTTGAGCCACCATGACTCTCAAAAGACTTTCTGTTGTATTGCTGGCCTGCCTGACGCTGTCCGCCTGTGGCGGTGTCGATCCGAACTCGCCGCTGGGCCAGCGCAAGGCGATCTTCAAGCAAATGCTCAAGACCGGCGAAGACCTGGGTGGCATGCTGCGTGGTCGCATCCCGTTCGACGGGCCTAAATTTGCCGAGGGCGCCGTGAAGCTCGATGCGTTGTCCCGTGAGCCGTGGAAGCATTTCCCACAGGTTCGCGAAGAAGACCACACCAGCGCCAAGGATGAGGTCTGGCAAAAGCAGGCGCGCTTCCAGGACATGGCCCGCGCGCTTGAGGCCGCCACCGGTGAGTTGGTGATCGCCAGCCAGGTGCAGCCCTACAAGGCCAGTAATCTGGGCCCTGCAGTGCAGAAAGTCGAAGACGCCTGCAGTGCCTGCCATAAAGAGTTTCGTGATCACTGAGTCCAGAGTCTTCGCAGGTTGACGGTTCACGCTGATGTGCAGGCGCTGGCAAGCCGGCTCCTGCACGTGTGATCCGAATTACTTGTCCAGTTCTTCCAGCGCCTGCTGCAGTTCCTTGCGGGATTCGGCGAGTTTGTCTTTGCGTTTGTTGATCTTCTCCGGATCGCCTTTTTTCATGGCCTTGTCGAGGTCGGCCTGGCGTTGGCTGACTTCGTGCTTGGCGTCCAGCACCTTGTTTTCGCGCTCTTTCTTCAGCGAGGCATCGGTGCAGTGCGTGGTCACTTCGCTCAGGGCCTTTTCCAGGCCGGCCAGTTGCTCGGCATTACCCTGGGCCTTGGCCTGTTCAATCTGGGTGCTGATGGACTGGCGCTTGGCTGCGCAGCCAGTGAGTTCCGGCGTTTGCTCGGTTGCCATCAGGGGCGTGACGATGGCGCTGCACAGGGCGAGCAGGGCAATCGGTGCAAGAAATTTCATAAAGGCTCCGTTTAAGAACGTGTTCAAGTCGGCGAGCAGATGGTCGATTGGAGCGCATCAATACCCGGTGGGTTCAACCGTTGCTGGACATCCGGGACTCTAAAACCCGTCGATGCCGGCAGCGCGTAATTGTTCGCTCAGGGCCTGTACCTGCGGGTCGCGAAAAAAGGCGCTCAATTGCGCCGCGCGCCCTGGGCCGATTCCGGTTTCGGCCTGCCATTGTCCGGTGTCTCGTTGTGCCAGGGACTGCCATGAGCCGGTAAGGCTTGCGTTGCCCGCCGGCGGCATGCCCAAGGCTTTCAGCCAGCGTGAAAAGGGCTGTTGTCGGGCGTGTTGAAAACTGTTTGCCAGGCGGGCACCACTGCGCTCGCCGAAACCATCAATGGTAGCAAGCTCTTGAGCTTCAAGGGTCAACCAATCAAGTAACCCTTTGATACGGCCGGCATCGATCAGTTTTTCCCAGGTGCCGGCTCCCATATGCTGCAGCGCCAGGCCGTGCTTGCCACTGAGCCAGGTCAACCGCGCGCGAAACTGGCTTTCGCATCCGGGTGTCGGTTGCCAGCAACTGAGGGGGTGGAAGTCTTCAGGGTGTGGCGCCAGCACTTCGGGGCGCTCGGTGCTACGCAATACGACGTCGTCGAGCCGGGGGATGGTCAGGCCGGCAAGGCTGATGGCGACGTGATCGCCGGGGCGGATATCCAGGTGTCGCCAGCGTTGCAGTGAGCTGACGCTGACCCGTTTGACCTGTCGATCATCGAGGGTGATCGGCATCAGCTCCAGTACCGGGGTGATGCGCCCGGTGCGGCCGACCGAGAAGTGGACCTTGCGCACCTGCGCCAACGCTTGAGCAACGGGGTATTTCCAGGCGATGACCCAGTACGGCGATTTTGCTTGCCAGCGTTCGGCCGGCGGCCGCGACTGCTGGCGCAGAACGATGCCGTCACTGGCGAAGGGCAGTGGTGTGCGGTACCAATGCTCACGCCAGTGCTCGGCATCGGCAAATGTCTTGATCGGCTTGGAGTGGGGGTGAGTGTCGGCGAAACCCAGCTCGGTCAGCGCTGTCGCCCGCGCTGGCAGGTTGCTCGGGCCTTGGGGCCAGTCCCAGGTGAACAGTCCGGCCTTGTTGGCCTCCTCAAGGCTCAGCGTCTTGCGGGCCATCAGCCCGGCCACGTTGCCACGGGCATTGAGGCTGCCCGCGGTGGCTTGTACGTGATCGGTCAGGCGCCAGTAGAGTTCGCCTTGCACGACCAGATCGACAGGTTGCGTCAGTTGCTGGGGGATTGCATTGATCTTGCGTGCCGGGGCAGTCCAGTCCTGGCCGTTGATACCGTCGCCGCGACTGATTGCCTGTGCAAGTTGTCCCTTGCGATAAACCAGTGTGACTGCAACGCCATCGACTTTGGGTTGAACCCATACGTCATCGCGGGAGGCGAGCCAGCCCTGGACCGCCTGGCCATCGCTCAATTTATCCAGGCCGGTATGGGGGATGGGGTGGAGCACCGTTCCGCGAGCCGTGCTCAGTGGATTGACCGGTGCCGTGCCCAAGTTGAAGCAGGAGCGCCAGCTGTCGAGTCGGGCGCGGGACTGGTCGTAGAGCTCATCGGCAACCAGTGAGCGCCCTTGTCGATGGTAGTTGTCATCCCAGTCGCTGATCTGCTGTTGCAGGGCATTGATTTCCGCGTGGGCGCGCTTGGCTGGCCAGTCGGGGCAGGGGCTTGCGTTGGCGTTCAGGCAAACAGTGGTCAGCCATGCGCCGATCAACAACAGGTGCACAGGTCGCATCATGAGCATCCTTGCTCTGGGGAGGATGCTTGAAGGCTAGATCAGCCATTGCGCGGGGGAGCCCAGGTGCTTTTCAGCGTGTGTCCGGGCATGAAAAAGCCCCGCAGGGCGAGCCGTGCGGGGCTTTTGCTGTAGCTGGGAGGCTTACAGGCCGGCGGCGGAACGCAGGGCGTCGGCGCGGTCGGTTTTTTCCCAGGTGAAGGTGGTGAAGGTGTCTTCGCCCACAGTCTTGGTTTCCGGAGTACGACCGAAGTGGCCGTAAGCAGCGGTTTCCTGGTACATCGGGTGCAGCAGGTCGAGCATGGTGGTGATCGCGTATGGACGCAGGTCGAACACTTCGCGGACCAGTTTGATGATCTTGTCATCGCTGATCTTGCCGGTGCCGAAGGTGTTCAACGAGATCGAAGTCGGCTGAGCGACGCCGATGGCGTAGGAAACCTGAATCTCGCAACGCTCGGCCAGGCCGGCTGCCACGATGTTCTTGGCCACATAACGACCCGCGTAGGCGGCCGAACGGTCAACCTTCGATGGGTCCTTGCCGGAGAACGCACCGCCACCGTGACGGGCCATGCCGCCGTAGGTATCAACGATGATCTTGCGACCGGTCAGGCCGCAGTCGCCTACCGGGCCACCAATGATGAACTGGCCGGTCGGGTTGATGTGGAACTGGGTGTCCTTGTGCAGCAGTTCGGCAGGCAGTACGTGCTTGACGATCAGCTCCATCACGCCTTCGCGCAGGTCCTTGTACGACACTTCCGGGTTGTGCTGGGTCGACAGGACAACGGCGTCGATACCCACCACCTTGCCGTTTTCGTAGCGGCAGGTGACCTGGGACTTGGCGTCCGGACGCAGCCAAGGCAGCAGGCCGGATTTACGGGCTTCGGCCTGGCGCTGCACCAGTTGGTGCGAGAAGGTGATCGGGGCCGGCATCAGCACGTCGGTTTCGTTGCTGGCGTAGCCGAACATCAGGCCCTGGTCGCCGGCACCCTGATCTTCAGGCTTGGCACGGTCGACGCCCTGGTTGATGTCGGGGGACTGCTTGCCGATGATGTTCATCACACCGCAGGTGGCGCCGTCGAAACCGACGTCGGAGCTGTTGTAGCCGATGTCGGTGATGACGTCACGAACGATCTGCTCCAGGTCGACCCAGGCCGATGTGGTGACTTCGCCGGCGATGATCGCCACGCCCGTTTTCACCAGAGTCTCGCACGCCACACGGGCGAACTTGTCTTCAGCAATGATGGCGTCCAGCACCGCATCAGAAATCTGGTCGGCGATTTTGTCCGGATGCCCTTCAGACACGGACTCGGAGGTGAAAAGGGAGTATTCGCTCATCTCGATGGTTTCCTGATATTTACCGATGGTGAGTGTCGCCAGCCGGTCGCTGAAAATGGCGGACCTGAATCTGGAAACCATTACGTAAGCCTACATAGAGGCTTTCCCCGGGAACGAGTCCCGCAGCGGTGGCCCAACGGGCCAGATCGTCCTGTTCAAACCCCAACCAAAGATCACCGCAGGCCTCCCTGGCCCAACTTTGGTTGTGACTGCATAACTCTGTCACTAACAGGCTACCGCCTGGTTGCAGCAAACCGGCCATCTGCTTGAGCGCATCGGCTGGCGCGGCGAAATGGTGCAGGACCATGTTCAGTACAACGCAATCGGCCGCCAGGCTCACGCCATTCAATGCATCGGCCAATTGAAGGCTGACATTTGTCAGCGTTTCACGCTCGCAGACCTGGCGCGCCAGCTCGAGCATGGCCGGGCTGTTGTCGAGGGCCGTGACCTGGGTGAAGCGTCGTGCAAGCTCCGGCAGAAAACTGCCGTCGCCAGGGCCGACTTCGATGGCGGTGGCCGCTTCGTTGAAACTCAGCTTGTCGAGCAATGCCAGTACGCTCTCGCGGTACTGCGGCAGGCCAGCGATCAAGTCTTGCTGGGCACGAAATTTTTCCGCAACCCGTGAGAAAAAGTCCTGGCTGGCGGCAGCCCGCTGCCCGTGAACCTGACTGATCCGCGACTGCACATCGCTGGGCAGGGTCAGGTTGTCCACTTCTTCAAGCAAGGCCGCGTGCAGCTTGCCTCCGAGCAACTCGGTGTGGGGCAGGGCGCGACGGTAGAAAATCGCGTTGCCTTCACGGCGGGTTGCCACCAGATCGGCCTGGGCCAGCACCTTGAGGTGGTGGCTCATGCCCGATTGGCCGGTTGCAAAGATCTGCGCCAGTTCCAGTACGCCAAACGAGTCGTTGGCCAGGGCGCGCAATACATTCAGCCGCAACGGATCACCGCCGGCCTTGCACAGGGCCGCCAGCTCGTCGCAATCGTCATGGCGAATGGAAGGCACACGTAAATTCATAAGGCTGGCAGTCTAGTCACGCGTCGAAAGCACCGCAAGGTCAATATCAAAAAGTTTTGATATTGCTCGATAGATGGCACTTCCCGGGCCGGACCTTACTCTACAAACGAAACGCGGAAAGGTTTCACCTGACCAATACGCAGATATCCACAGGAAAAACCTGCCAGATCGACTATCTGTCATTGCCCCGAGGCTGTCCGCTGAGGGAAAATGCTCGCCTTTTTTCCGTTCCGTTTTTATCAAACCCCAGGAGATCAGCGATGCCCAGCCGTCGTGAGCGTGCCAACGCCATTCGTGCACTCAGCATGGATGCCGTGCAAAAAGCCAACAGCGGCCATCCCGGTGCCCCTATGGGTATGGCGGATATCGCCGAAGTACTTTGGCGTGACTACCTCAAGCACAACCCGAGCAATCCATCCTTCGCCGACCGTGACCGCTTCGTGCTGTCCAACGGTCACGGCTCGATGTTGATCTACTCGCTGCTGCACCTGACTGGCTACGACCTGTCGATCGATGACCTGAAAAGCTTCCGCCAATTGCACAGCCGCACCCCGGGCCACCCGGAACTGGGCTACACCCCAGGTGTTGAAACCACCACTGGCCCGCTGGGCCAGGGGCTGGCGAACGCGGTAGGTTTTGCCCTGGCCGAGAAAGTGCTGGCGGCGCAGTTCAACCGTCCTGGTCACAACGTCGTTGATCACCACACCTACGTATTCCTGGGTGATGGCTGCATGATGGAAGGCATTTCCCACGAAGTCAGCTCCCTGGCCGGTACTCTGGGCCTGGGCAAACTGATTGCCTTCTACGATGACAACGGCATCTCCATCGACGGCGAAGTCGAAGGCTGGTTCACCGATGACACGCCGAAGCGTTTCGAATCCTACGGCTGGCAAGTGATCCGCAACGTTGACGGTCACGATCCGGAAGAGATCAAGATCGCCATCGAAACTGCACGCAAAAGCGAGCAACCGACGCTGATCTGCTGCAAAACCACCATCGGCTTCGGTTCGCCGAACAAGCAGGGCAAGGAAGACTGCCACGGCGCCCCACTGGGTGAAGCGGAAATCGCCCTGACCCGCGCTGCGTTGAAGTGGAACCACGGTCCGTTCGAAGTTCCGGCCGACATCTACGCCGAATGGGACGCCAAGGAAGCGGGTGCTGCCGCCGAAGCCGAGTGGGACCAGCGTTTTGCTGCTTACTCCGCCGAATTCCCTCAACTGGCCAATGAACTGGTTCGTCGTCTGAGCGGTGATCTGCCGGCTGACTTCTCCGAAAAAGCCTCGGCCTATATCGCTGAAGTCGCTGCCAAAGGCGAAACCATCGCCAGCCGTAAAGCCAGCCAGAACGCCCTGAACGCGTTCGGCCCGTTGCTGCCTGAGTTCTTCGGCGGTTCGGCTGACCTGGCCGGTTCCAACCTGACCCTGTGGAAAGGTTGCAAAGGCGTCACGGCTGAAGATGCCAGCGGCAACTACATGTACTACGGCGTGCGCGAGTTCGGCATGACTGCCATCATGAACGGCGTTGCCCTGCACGGCGGCCTGGTGCCTTACGGCGCGACCTTCCTGATGTTCATGGAATACGCCCGCAACGCAGTGCGCATGTCCGCCCTGATGAAGCAGCGTGTGATCCACGTCTACACCCACGACTCCATCGGTCTGGGCGAAGACGGCCCGACGCACCAGCCAATCGAGCAGTTGGCCAGCTTGCGCTGCACGCCGAACCTCGACACCTGGCGTCCAGCCGATGCGGTTGAATCGGCAGTGGCCTGGAAGTGCGCGCTGGAGCGTAAAGACGGTCCTTCGGCCCTGATCTTCTCGCGCCAGAACCTGCAGCACCAAACCCGTGATGCGGTGCAGATCGAACTGATCAACCGTGGTGGTTACGTGCTCAAGGATTGCGCAGGCGAGCCTGAGCTGATCCTGATCGCTACCGGTTCGGAAGTCGGCCTGGCTGTTCAAGCCTTCGACAAACTGACTGAACAGGGTCGCAAGGTGCGCGTGGTTTCCATGCCTTGCACCAGCGTGTTCGATGCCCAGGACGCGGGCTACAAGCAATCGGTCCTGCCATTGCAGGTCAGCGCCCGTATCGCCATCGAGGCCGCCCACGCGGACTACTGGTATAAGTACGTGGGTCTGGAAGGCCGCGTCATCGGCATGACCACCTACGGCGAGTCGGCGCCTGCGCCAGCCCTGTTCGAAGAGTTCGGTTTCACCCTGGAAAACATCCTGGGTCAGGCTGAAGAGCTGCTGGAAGACTAAGTCCGACAGTTGTGCTGTCCGAGCTGACGCCTTCGCGAGCAAGCCCGCTCCCACAGGAGATTTGTTGTGTGACACAAACAGTGTTCACAACATTGACCCAATGTGGGAGCGGGCTTGCTCGCGAAAGCAATAGATCGGGCACCACTGCAATAACGGATTCACCACGGTAATCGAGAACCCCATGCCTCAACCGCGTCCCTACAAAGTTGCACTCAACGGCTACGGCCGGATTGGTCGTTGCGTCTTGCGTGCGTTGTTTGAGCGAGGCTCGGCGGCTGGGTTTGAAATTGTCGCGATCAACGATCTGGCCGACATGGCCAGCATCGAATACCTGACACGCTTCGACTCCACCCATGGCCGGTTCCCCGGCGAGGTGAAGGTCGATGGCGATTGTCTGCATATTAATGGCGACTGCGTGAAGGTCCTGCGCAGTGCTACTCCCGAAGGCATCGATTGGGCGTCGCTTGACGTCGATCTGGTGCTCGAATGTTCCGGTGCCTACAACACCCGTGCCGATGGCCAGCGGTTTCTCGACGCGGGTGCGCCGCGAGTGCTGTTTTCCCAGCCGATGGCCAGCGAGGCGGATGTCGACGCCACTATCGTCTATGGCGTGAACCAGGATTGCCTGACCGGCGATGAGTTGCTGGTGTCCAACGCCTCCTGCACCACCAACTGCGGCGTGCCGCTGTTGCGCTTGCTGGATCAGGCCTTTGGCCTGGACTATGTGTCGATCACCACCATCCACTCGGCGATGAACGACCAGCCGGTGATCGATGCCTATCACCACGAAGACCTGCGCCGCACCCGTTCGGCGTTCCAGTCGGTGATCCCGGTGTCCACTGGTCTGGCGAGAGGCATCGAGCGCCTGTTGCCGGAACTTGCCGGACGAATTCAGGCCAAAGCCGTACGCGTGCCGACGGTCAATGTGTCTTGCCTGGACATCACTCTGCAGACCATGACCGATACTGACGCTACCGAGGTCAACCGGATCTTGCGCGAGGCGGCCACCCGCGGCCCGCTCAAGGGCCTGCTGGCTTACACCGAGCTGCCTCACGCCAGTTGTGATTTTAACCATGACCCACATTCGGCGATCGTCGATGCCAGTCAGACCCGCGTTTCCGGCCCAAGGCTGGTGAACGTACTGGCCTGGTTCGACAACGAATGGGGTTTTGCCAACCGAATGCTGGATGTTGCAGAACACTATCTGCAAACAGCGATTAAACAACCTGCTCTCTAAATAGAGCTAACAGGAAGTGCGACCCATGACCGTGTTGAAGATGACCGACCTCGATCTGCAAGGTAAGCGCGTATTGATCCGCGAAGACCTCAACGTCCCAGTCAAGGACGGTGTAGTCACCAGCGATGCGCGTATCCTGGCTTCGCTGCCGACCATCAAGCTGGCCCTGGAAAAAGGCGCGGCCGTGATGGTCTGCTCGCACCTGGGCCGTCCGACCGAAGGCGAGTTCTCGGCCGAGAACAGCCTGGCGCCAGTCGCCGCTTACCTGAGCAAGGCCCTGGGCCGCGAAGTGCCGCTGGTGGCTGATTACCTGGGTGGCGTCGACGTGAAAGCGGGCGACATCGTGCTGTTCGAAAACGTGCGCTTCAACAAGGGCGAGAAAAAGAACGCCGACGAACTGGCCCAACAATACGCCGCCCTGTGCGACGTGTTCGTGATGGACGCCTTCGGTACCGCCCACCGTGCCGAGGGTTCGACCCATGGCGTGGCCAAGTTCGCCAAAGTCGCCGCAGCGGGTCCGTTGCTGGCAGCCGAACTGGATGCGCTGGGCAAGGCCCTGGGTGCCCCGGCCCAGCCGATGGCCGCCATCGTTGCCGGCTCCAAGGTCTCGACCAAACTCGACGTGCTCAACAGCCTGAGCCAGATCTGCGACCAGCTGATCGTGGGCGGCGGTATCGCCAACACCTTCCTGGCCGCTGCCGGTCACCCGGTGGGCAAATCCCTGTACGAGCCGGACCTGCTGGACACCGCCCGCGCCATCGCCGCCAAAGTCAGCGTGCCGCTGCCGGTCGACGTAGTGGTTGCCAAGGAGTTCGCTGAAAGCGCCACCGCGACCGTCAAGCTGATCGCTGACGTGGCGGAAGACGACATGATCCTGGACATCGGTCCACAAACCGCCGCGCAGTTCGCTGAGTTGCTGAAGTCGTCGAACACCATCCTCTGGAACGGTCCGGTCGGCGTGTTTGAATTCGACCAGTTCGGCAACGGCACCAAAGTCCTGGCCCAGGCCATCGCCGACAGTTCGGCGTTCTCCATTGCCGGTGGTGGCGACACCCTGGCGGCCATCGATAAATATGGCGTTGCCGAGCAAATCTCCTACATTTCTACCGGTGGCGGCGCGTTCCTCGAGTTCGTCGAAGGCAAGGTGCTGCCCGCTGTTGAAGTCCTGGAAAGCCGGGCAAAAGCCTAAGGGCCAGCCGTTGGCCAGGCAAAGGAGTGTGGACATGGTCAAGACGTTAGCGATGTTGATCGCGGCGGGTGTACTGGCCGGCTGTGGGAGTAGTCCCACGGCCGCGCCGGAGCCGGGTGCCGGTGCGCCGGAAAAAGGCTGCTACCAGGCTGACTGGCAGGCGGAAACCAACCCCGTGCTCAACAAGCGTTCCGGACCGGATGGCCTGGATAAATACGAGACGCACACACCCGCCAGGGAACAGGGTTGTCCTTGACGGGTCTGATTCAACAACGCCCAGTGCTGTCGGCGTATGCCGCCAGCCGAGGAAGATGGATGAAAGGCTTGATCGCCGTGGCATGCCTGGCAGTACTTGCCGGTTGCGCCAATTTGAACCCGTTTGCGTCGTCTGCTTCTGCGCCATCGGACAGCTGGACCGACTGGGTCTGTGACAGTCAGGCACCCGTGCACTGGCGGTACACCGACACCACGCGCAGCGCCGTTGATGTGCGGCTTGGCGATGATCAGGTTCACCGCTTGAAGCTCGACCCAGCAGGCTCTGGTTCGCTGTACAGCGACGACCAGTTGGCGTTTCACGTCAAAGGTGAGGAAGGCCTGGTGTACTGGGTCGCCACCAATGACCTGATCGGTCGCGGTTGTAAAGCGCAGTAACAGGATTGATCTGATTCACCGCGCGCCCACAGGAGTCCTGTGTAGCGCTAGAGATTGAAGCAGTACCGAATTCGCAGGCCGGGCTTTACCCCCGATCTGCAATAACTTGAATAGCAGCCGCTGCTACGGCAGGCTTGCACGATTAACGACCCTCAACCGGGAGAGACACACACAATGGCACTTATCAGCATGCGCCAGATGCTGGACCACGCAGCCGAATTCGGCTACGGCGTTCCAGCCTTCAACGTCAACAACCTTGAGCAGATGCGCGCCATCATGGAAGCCGCTGACAAGACTGACTCTCCGGTGATCGTCCAGGCTTCGGCCGGCGCCCGCAAGTACGCGGGTGCGCCATTCCTGCGCCACCTGATCCTGGCGGCAATCGAAGAATTCCCGCACATCCCGGTGTGCATGCACCAGGACCACGGCACCAGCCCTGACGTCTGCCAGCGCTCCATCCAGCTGGGCTTCAGCTCGGTGATGATGGACGGCTCCCTGGGTGAAGACGGCAAGACGCCGACCGACTACGACTACAACGTCCGTGTGACCCAGCAAACCGTCGCCCTGGCTCACGCCTGCGGCGTATCGGTAGAAGGCGAGCTGGGCTGCCTGGGTTCGCTGGAAACCGGCATGGCCGGTGAAGAAGACGGCATCGGCGCCGAAGGCGTTCTGGATCACAGCCAGATGCTGACCGACCCGGAAGAAGCGGCTGACTTCGTCAAGCGCACCCAGGTCGATGCCCTGGCCATCGCCATCGGCACCAGCCACGGCGCCTACAAGTTCACCAAGCCACCGACCGGCGACGTGCTGGCCATCGACCGCATCAAGGAAATCCACAAGCGCATCCCCAACACCCACCTGGTGATGCACGGTTCTTCCTCGGTTCCGCAAGAGTGGCTGGCGATCATCAATCAGTACGGCGGCGACATCAAGGAAACCTACGGCGTGCCGGTTGAAGAAATCGTCGAAGGCATCAAGCACGGCGTGCGCAAGGTCAACATCGACACCGACCTGCGCCTGGCATCCACCGGCGCAATGCGTCGCCTGATGGCCACCAACCCGAGCGAGTTCGACCCGCGTAAGTTCTTCGGCGCCACCGTGACCGCCATGCGCGACGTGTGCATCGCGCGTTACGAAGCCTTCGGTACTGCCGGCAACGCTTCGAAGATCAAGCCGATCTCCCTGGAAGCGATGTACCAGCGTTACCTGAAAGGTGAGCTGAACGCCAAGGTCAACTAAGCCTTTAGTGTTAAACCGTACTAACAAAAAAAACGCCGAGAGGCGTTTTTTTGTTGGGATAAGTTGAATGTAGCCTGCGCTATAAAAACTACCCAAAAGTCAGGGTAAATGGTGCCGCCGCTTGCTCAATGGCGCTGACCACATGAGGTGCCTGTTCCCGATGCTGGGGATAACGCTCAAGCACCACTTCAAGCGCAGCAAGCAATCGCTGGATGCGCTCCTTGGGCTGCTCGACCTCACAAGTGCGCGCAAATTCCAGTAATCCTTGTCGCGAGGCAAACATTGACTTGTTACCCGCCAGATCCAGCGCCAAAACATCCTCCGGAATATAGGCCGTGGTATTGACGATGTCGTAAGCCGGCGCCAAGCGCGCGTCGCGCTGCGTCGGCTCGGAATAGAGCAAGCCGAAGTTCTTCAAATGAGCGTCGCCATTCCCGACAATGCAACTCAGGGCCACGCTATCGAAAAGTTGATCAAGGGAAGAGCGCTGATGTTTTGCCGGGCAGAACACACGAACCGCCTTGGCGATTGCTGCATAACTCTTGCTGTACTTCTGGTCGGCCGAAAGCCCCATCAACACCGCCATGTCCTCAAAGCCAATCGGGTTGAGCTGGTCGTCGCGGTCAAAGCGACGCATGACAAACAGCTTGGCATTATCGGAGAGGTAAAACGGCGGAACGGGAATGCCCGCTTCTTTCGCAATGGACATGCAAAGGAACTCGTTGATCGCCAGGCCGGGAAATTCGTCTCGGCCACTTTTGATGATCAGGTCCGAGGTTTTCGACGTCACTCGCGGCAACCCGGCTTCCTGCTGTTCCGGCACCAGCACTTTGGGTTGAACACCTGAAATGCCTGACCGCAGGATGTAGCGATCAAGAAGGCCGGCGAAGATATCTTCCGTGCCGTCCCACGTCAGAATCTCTTCGAGTTTTTCTCCCGGAAAGTGTTGCTCCCCCAGTAAGGCGTCAACCGCATCAGAGCGCACCTGAACTCTTCCGATGGGCGAAGTGCTGCCGGAAAGCGCCAGTAGCAGCATCGGGTCGACATTGACGATTTTAGCCAGGCGATTACGCAGTTGCTCCAGTACATAGCCTTCCGGCAAGTTCATCTGAAAAATAGGATGCAGCTCACGCCGACGAAACTCGTCAGGTCGTACGGGCATCGACAAGCTGATTGCCATGCCAGGCAATGCATCTTCGTGATAACGGAAAGTGAAACCCTCTGCACGGGTGAGAATCCTGCCGCAATTCCCCTCTGGCGTGCTGACTTTGAGAGAGGTCATTTTCATTCGAACAAATCCCCAAGCTCTTCAAGGGTCGGCATAGCGGCCGGCACGACAGTGAGCTCACAATCCAGAGCGCCCAGGATGCGCGCATAAGCGATCATGCCGACGGAAAGGGTGCCCTTCTCTACAGCAATGACTTTATGTCGTGTCAGCCCCGCGAGTTCAGCAAGCTGTACTTGCGTCAGGCCACGGCTCACACGTTTTTCGCGTAACTGGTTGCCAAGGCGGGCGATCAGCAGAAAATAGTCCATGTTCTGTTACCGTGACATTTATAGATGAATGTAACGTATGCGCCACTCCATGGCGATAGCTTATGTTTGGGTGCACTCAGGTTTGATCGTGATCAATATCCAGCTTGCTGAACGTCACTTTCCCGCCTTCGCTGGTGTAGCCGGTGTTGTCCTGCACATAGACCCCGGCCTTGAAGTACAGCGGTTTGTTGCTCCAGGTCGCACTGATCTGGGTATCCCACGAGTAGCCGGCGGCGCTGATGCCCAGGGCTCCGCCGGGGCTGAGATGGATCAGGTAGGAGAATTCCCGGTCGAGTTTGACCCCGGTGGCGATGGTGATCACCCGGCCCACATCGTCGTCCGGGCGCATGCGCACCTTGGCCACGATGTTGCCGGTCGAGGTGCTGGTCTTGTACTGGTATTCGACCTTCACCATCGGCTTCTGGCTGTTGTAGGCGTGAATCTGGCCGATGACGATCTTGCCTGAACTCGGCACCTGATTGACTGCCAGGGTGGCGCGTAGCGAGTTGTCGGCGTCAGGGTAGAGCCAGTTGTGCAGCGTACCGTTGCTGTAGGTTTCGCGCAGTTCAGTGCGAGGGTAGATCGCGTTTTCGGTGCGCGAGCCGGTGACCGCTGTCCAGAAGAACAGGGTGCCGGTATCGGAGTGGAAATATTGGTCCTTGTAACCGCTCACCAGTCGAGGGGTGTCGATGGTGGCCGGCGGGCTGCCGACGGGAATGCTGAGGTTCCAGGTTGCGAGATCGATCATCGTCAAAGCGTCCATGAATGCGGCCGGAACGTACGTGCCAGAAGCTCTGGCCCGCACATTAGAGGGCGGTCTTTATAAGCGCTGAGGTGGGTTTTGTTAATGTCCGTCCGGCGGGTTATTGGCGTCAGCCGTCTGTCGGCTTCCACCCTCATCGGTTTTCGTGGCCTGTAACAACGACCGTTAGTCGGGAGCCTGGAGTTTTGCCGAATGATGGCGTATTGCTTACTTCTGATTTGGTTGATCCCGGTCTAGAGTGAAACCTGTCCGGTTTTTCGGTATCCCGCTTGACGCCATCACAAGAGAAGCAGCATGGAATGCGCGCAACCCAAGCCAGCTGAAGGCCGTCCGGTTCTATTGATCGTCGATGATTACCCTGAAAACCTGATCAGCATGCGTGCGTTGCTGCAGCGTCAGGATTGGCAGGTGATGACGGCGGCTTCCGGTTTCGAAGCCCTGAACCTGTTGCTTGAACACGAAGTCGATCTGGTGCTGCTGGATGTGCAGATGCCGGACATGGACGGATTTGAAGTCGCCCGCCTGATGCGCGGCAGCCAGCGAACGCACCTGACACCGATCATTTTCCTCACCGCCAACGAACAGTCCCAGGACGCCGTGATCAAGGGCTATGCCAATGGTGCGGTGGACTACCTGTTCAAACCCTTCGACCCGCAGATTCTCAAACCCAAGGTGCAGGCCCTGCTTGAGCATCAGCGTAACCGCCGGGCGCTGCAACGCTTGAGTCAGGACCTGGAAGCGGCCCGGGCCTTCAATGCGTCGGTGCTGGAAAACGCCGCCGAAGGTATTCTTGTGGTGGGCGAAGAAGGCCTGATCCGCTTTGCCAACCCGGCCATCTCGCGCTTGCTCAACGCGACGGTGGCTGATTTGCAAGGTTCAGAGCTCGTCGACTTCCTGCAAAAACCACACATCCCCGTGTGGAATGATTCAGACATCTACAGCGGTTACCGCCGGGGTGAGACCTGGCGCGTGCATGATGCGATCCTGCGCACGGCACCCGGTCAGCAGGTGCCGGTAGCGCTCTCCTGTGCGCCACTGCCGCCTGAGCAGAAGGCCATGGTGGTGACGGTGCTCGACATGTCGGTGGTGCGTCACCTGCACCAGCAACTGGAGTTCCAGGCGGTTACCGACCCTTTGACCGGGTTGCTCAACCGACGCGGGTTCTACCAGGCCGTGGAAACCCTGCTGCCGCGCAGTGAGCGCTCCGGCAGCGCCTGGGTGCTGTTGTACCTGGATCTGGACGGGTTCAAGCGGGTCAACGATTTGTTGGGACATGACGCGGGTGATCGCGTGCTGCGCTGGGTTTCCGAGCAATTGAAGGCCTGCCTGCGGCCATTCGATATCCTGGCGCGGATGGGCGGGGATGAATTTACCGCGCTGCTTGACCTGGAGCTTCCCGAGCAAGCGGCGAAGATTGCGGAAAAGATCATTGAGCGGGTGTCGATCTGTCAGCAGATCGAGGGTATGGATATGGCGTTGGGGGTGAGCATCGGGATCGCCACTTACCCTGACTGTGGGGCCAGTCTCGATGGACTGTTGCGTGCTTCCGATATCGCCATGTACGAGGCCAAGCGAGCCGGGCGCCAGCAGTATCGGTTCTACGACCATGAAATGAACGGCCGGGCGCGGACGCGTCTGATGCTTGAGGAGAGCGTGCGCACGGCCATCGAAAACAAGGATTTCAGCCTGGTCTATCAACCCCAGGTGTCGATTGTCGACGGGCGAGTACGCGGGTTCGAGGCGTTATTGCGCTGGCAGCACCCGAGTGTCGGCGATGTACCGCCGGGGTTGTTTTTGCCGCTACTGGAGGAAGCGCGATTGATCAGCCGCTTGGGCAGCTGGATTTACCATCGCAGCACCCGGCAGCGAAAAGCCTGGGACAACCTGTTTGCTGACGACGTGGTGATCGCGGTCAGCCTGAGCAGCACCCAGTTCGGCATGCCCGGCCTCGCCACCGAACTGCGGCAGGTGCTGGCGCGTCACCAACTGCAACCGGGGCAGATGGAAGTGGAAATCACCGAGGAGGCCTTGATGCAAAACCTCGATGAGTCGCACAAACAGTTGCGCCTGCTGCGTCACCTGGGGGTGCGGGTTGCGCTGGATGATTTTGGTGCCGGGGCGTGTTCCCTGGCCCATTTGCGGGACTTGGCACTGGACACGCTGAAGCTTGACCGACACCTGATCGCCCGCATTCTCGATTCTCCCCGGGACGCGGCACTGGCTCAAAGCGTGATCGGGTTATGCAAGCAATTCGGGATGCTGGTGATCGCCGAAGGGGTGGAGACCGTTGCGCAGTATCAGTGGCTGGAGGCCAACGGCTGCCAGTATGTGCAGGGTTTCCTGGTGGCCCGGCCGCTGATGGCCGAGGACGTCGCGGGCTTTGTACGGCCGTTTGACTGGAGCGCGCTGACGGCCTGAATTCGCTACACTGGCGCTCTTTCGTCACTCTGTTGTTGCCCCATGACTGCGCTCAAATACCTCCAGGCTTACCCTGCCACCCTACAAGCACAGGTGCGTCAGTTGATCGATGAGGATCGGCTGGGCGAGTACCTGAGCCAGCGTTACCCGGACAAGCACGCGATACAGAGCGACAAGGCGTTGTACAACTATGCCCTGGAACTGAAACAGGAATACCTGCGCAATGCCCCGGCTATCGACAAGGTACTGTTCGATAACCGCCTGGACCTGACTCACCGAGCGCTCGGCCTGCACACGGCGATCTCCCGGGTGCAGGGTGGCAAGCTCAAGGCCAAGAAAGAAATCCGCATCGCCTCCTTGTTCAAGGACGCCGCCCCGCAATTCCTGAAGATGATCGTGGTCCACGAACTGGCGCATTTCAAAGAGTCCGACCACAACAAAGCCTTCTACAAGCTGTGCGAGCACATGCTGCCGGGTTATCACCAGCTGGAGTTTGATTTGCGGGTTTACCTGACGTGGCGGGACATGCAGTAACTATCGCAACAAGGAGTGTCTGGATGGACGTGAGCAAGACCAAGAGCAGCTTCTACCGCCGCTTGTACGTGGCGTACCTGATCGACAGCGGGCTGGCCAGCAGTGTCCCGGCGTTGACCGAGGTGACGGGCATGCCCCGGCGCACCGCCCAGGACACGATCGCGGCGCTGGCGGACCTGGACATCCTTTGCGAGTTCGAGCAGGAGGAGGGCGCGCGCAACCATGCCGGGCGCTATCGGATTCGTGAGTGGGGGGCGATTGATCCGCGCTGGATCGAGCAGCATCTGCGGCAGATCAAGGCAGTGTTGGAGTATCCCTGAATACAGGCCCGTCTTTTAGGGTGAAGGAGCCGTCTTCCTCGCCACATCAAGTTAAGAAAAGCTTGAAGTGAGTGAGGGCCCCGTGGCGAGGGAGCTTGCTCCCGCTGGGTTGCGCAGCAGCCCCAAAAAGACAAACGCGTCAGGCCTGTAGAAACGCGGTTGCCGGACTTGCGACCGCTTCGCGGTCGAGCGGGAGCAAGCTCCCTCGCCACGGGGATGTATTGGGCAATCCTATCCTTGGCTGACCAATATTGCCCCCACTACAAGGCCCTGCCTGACCTAAGACCGACGCATGCCGATATGTGGAATGTCGTCTTCCAGATACTCCACGCCCGTCACGGCAAAGCCGTAGCGGCCGTAGTAGTCCTGCAAATGGGCCTGGGCCGACAGGTAGATCGGTGTGTCGGGCCAATGCTTCCCGGCTTGTTTGAGCGCTTGTTCCATCAACTCATGGCCCAGGCCCTGGCCCCGTGCATCGGCGGCAATCACCACGCGCCCGATGACCACGTCACCGCCCTGTGAGGCCGGGTCGAGCAAGCGCAGGTAGGCCACCAGTCGATCACCGTCCCAGGCCATCAAGTGGCAGGTGTCACTCTCCAGATCCTGGCCGTCCACTTCCTGATAGGCGCATTTCTGTTCAACGACAAACACCTGTGTGCGCAGTTGCAAGATGGCATAGAGTTGCTCTTTGCCCAGATCGCTGTGGTGTTTGCAGACCCAATCGACTGTCATTTTCCCGTCCTGTGAAAAGCCTGTTTCCGATACTAAGCGTCTCGGCGCGGGATGTCTTGCTTGCATGAAAATCTGTGACAAAGGCCAAAATGCCATCATTCATTTCTCGCGGCCCCGTGATCTTTGTGTAATCTGGATTGGCGCGCTTTTCAGTGGCGATGATGAGCTACTGTTAAAGGCCGGGGTTGTGGCCGCCACGCGGCATACGGGTTATCGAGTTCGGCTAAAAACACGCTGGGCTGTACGCCCGCTAAGGATTTTTTGGCATGCCGCGATTGCATCGAGCCTTTGCCTTGATTGGACTGCTGTTCCTGAGCCAGGGCGCCACAGCGGAAAAATTACGCCTGGTGGCTGATGCATGGCCGCCGTTCACCGACATCGCACTGGTCAATGGCGGGCTGGCAACCGACATCGTCAGTACCGCCCTGGCGCGGGCCGGTTATGCCAGTGAGTTCGAGCAGGTGCCGTGGGCCAGGGCGATGCTGGGTGTGGGGGACGGTCGTTACGATGTACTGGTCAATGCCTGGTACAACGAGGAGCGCACCCAGATGGGGCAGTTCTCCGGCGAATACCTGCTCAACCGGATTCGTTTCATCAAGCGCAAAGACACACCCATCGAATACAACACCCTTCAGCAGTTGCACACTTATCCGATTGCCGTGGTTCGCGGGTATGCCTACTCACCCCAATTCGACGCTGATGCGGTGCTGCAAAAAGTGCCGGTGCACAACTTCCCCATGGCGGTGCGCATGCTCGCCGCCGATCGGGTGAAGCTGGCGCTGGAGGATGAGTACGTCGCGCGCTACTACCTGGCGCGCGAATCACCCAAGGTGCGTAATGCCGTGGAGTTCTTGCCACGGGCCTTGAGCGAAAACAGCCTGCATATCCTGGTCAGCCTGAAAAATCCCGATCATGCGCGGATCGTCGCGGGTTTCGACCGTGAAATTGCCGGGATGAAGGCCGATGGCAGCTATGACCGGTTGCTCAGGCAGCATGGGATGTAAGTTCGATAGCTACAAGCGTGAGCACGGTGAACCGTTCTGCAGGGTTGGCTTGCCAGCGAAGCTACCCTCACGCCTGGCCCGTGTCCTTGATCAAATGCGCGGCCAGCGTGCGTAGCGGACCCAGTTGCCGGCAGATCAGCGCCAGCTGGGTCTGCACCAGGCGCTGGCCTTCATCGATCTCATCGGGCATCTGCTCGAGTTCGGCGGCCAGGGCTTCTTCGTCGTCACTCTGGATCGCAATCGGCAATTTGTTTGCCAGGCCCTGGGCGATGTCGTCGATGCTGGTGGCCAGGCTGACGCCGGCACCGTTGATCAGTTGCTCCCGGACGTCATCCGGGAGCTGGGTTTCACGGTGCGCGCCCAGCCCCGAAAGGTAGCTGAGCAGGGTGTGGGACAGCACCAGGAAGCGGAAGCCGACGTCCGCTTCCTTGCGAAAGTGCCCCGGTTCCATGAGCATGTTGGCCAGGGTGGTCGACAGCGCGGCGTCGGCGTTGTGGGCATTGCGGCGGGCCAGGCGGTAGGCCAGGTCGTCGCGTTTGCCGGCGGCGTATTGCTGCATGATTTGCCGCAAGTAGATGCTGTTGCAGGTCAGGGTATTGGCCAGCACCTTGTTCAGCCGTCGGCCCTGCCAGTCCGGCAGGAACAGGAAGACGGCGAGCCCGGCGATCAGGCTGCCGAGCAAGGTATCGAACAGGCGTGGCAGGAACAGCCCGTAACCATCCCCCACCTGATTGAAGCAGAACAGCACCATCAGGGTAATGGCCGCCGTGGCCAGGGTGTAGCGCGTGGTGCGATAGATAAAGAACACCACCCCGGCGGCGATGGCGAAACACGATTGCACCAGCGGATTGGGGAACAGGTCGAACAGTGCCCAGGCCACGGTCAGGCCAATGGCCGTGCCGATGATCCGCTGGCCGAGTTTGCGCCGCGTCGCGCCATAGTTCGGTTGGCAGACAAACAGCGTGGTGAGGATGATCCAGTAGCCCTGGGAGGGATGGATCAAGTGCACCATGCCGTAGCCGATACTCAGGGCCAGGGGCAACCGCAGGGCATGGCGGAACAGCAGCGAGGTGGGGGTCAGCTGCGTGCGCAGGCGTGTCCACACATCCTTGAGGTTGCGCGGCGAACGATCCAGCAGGCTGCTGTCGGTGGCATCCGCCAGGGCATCGGGGTTGCTGGCATCGCTGAGCAGGCGGTCGAGGGTGCCGAGGTTGGCTGCCAGTGCGCGCAACGAGCGCAGCAAGCCACGCCAGGCCGGGTTGCTCTGCACACGCAAGTGTTCCAGGGAGGCGTCCAGATCGCTCAAGGCTTGCGCAAAGCTGGGGTGACGAACCGCTGTTGAAAGCCGCATTCAAACGTCTGGCCGCTGGGATGGAACGGTTGGACCTACT